>NZ_JACYVY010000051.1:0-11233 GCF_017151825.1 Staphylococcus sp. EG-SA-18 | reverse complement strand
TGTTAATACGTAGTATTAATGGCGAGACTCCTGAGGGAGCAGTGCCAGTCGAAGACCGAGGCTGAGACGGCACCCTAGGAAAGCGAAGCCATTCAATACGAAGTATTGTATAAATAGAGAACAGCAGTAAGATATTTTCTAATTGAAAATTATCTCACTGCTGTTTTTTAGGGATTTATGTCCCAGCCTCTAAATGTTATTAGTTATTTTTACTTTCAATATCAGAAATAATTTCTTTAGTTTTTCTTTCAATATCTTCAAAATCTTTTTTAAAGATATAAGCAAATGCTACTACACCAACACCAGCAACTAATGTTGTAATAGCAACTAAGCTAAATACGAATTTAAACACACATTTAATAAAATTCCACATCTCAATTTCACCTCTGTTAAATTAAATACCTATCTACATTTCATTATACTATCATATATAGAATAATCATTAAATAAATACCCACTTTTACGAAATATATTCATCAAATTATATAGTGAGCAAGCTAATGATTATTTTCAAAAATGCCGAGGAACCTCTGTTTCAACGTGACATGACCTTATATGCTAATGTTAACAATGACTATTATCGTGAATGCTAACTTAAGATTGTTATTTATGATAAGATGATTTTAAGTTTTTAACTTAATATCCCCACCATCTATAAAAATATGTTTTAACTGATTGATAAGTCTTATACACCGAGAAATCACCTCAAACAATTTTATATTTCATTTAGTAAAATATAACTTTATTTAACATGACATTCAATATACATACGATTACTATTTATTTACAATATATTACAACTAAAAAGAAAGGGGCCGATGATATGCAACAAGTGATATCAGATATTATGACTTTTAGAGGTTCACATTTCGAGTTAGGTGTTAAAACTGGTAAATGGCTTCAACAAACACCTCTTCTAAAAAATCGAGAAAAAGAATGGAAAAAACGTGTCCCACGTTTCGATATAGATGTAAATGAAACTTATCAAATATTCCAAACTTACGCACCTCAAATATGGGAAGAATTAATGGGACTACAAAGTATACTCAAAATGCCAACACGCCAAATTATTTTAAACTTTGGACATTATCGTTTTACCGATTTAAAAGAAAGTGGTTGCACGGTCTTTCAAGGCAAAGACTTCATGGTTAGAAATTATGATTACCACCCTGCAACTTATGATGGTCGCTACTTACTATATCAACCTACAGATAGCGGTTTAGCTCAAATTGGTCCTGTATCAAGGGTAACTGGAAGAATGGATGGTATGAATGAGTCAGGATTAACTATGGGCTATAACTTTATGCACCGGAAAAAACCAGCAAATGGTTTTGTATGTTATATGATTGGTCGTCTAATTCTTGAAAATTGCCGAAATGTAACAGAAGCAATACAATTATTGAAAGAAATACCACACAGAAGCTCATTTAGCTACATACTGATGGACAAATCATTGAACCATGCAATTGTTGAAGTGACACCGAGATCAATAGATGTTCGTTATGATAATATATGTACAAATCATTTTGAAATATTAACACATGAAAATCGTAATTATACAAAAGAATCTAAAGAAAGACTGGCGCGTACCATTTCACAAACTAATGATAATTTAGATATGACTACAGCATTTAAGTTATTCAATAATCCTCAGTATGAAATTTACAGTAAACTATTCAAAAGCTGGTCTGGCACCATCCATACATCAATGTATCAACCTGAAACATTAACTGCATATTTTACATTGGGAGAAAATGCGCCACCAGAAATAATAGATTTCAAATCATGGTTAGATGGTCAAGACCTTAATATCACTCACTTTACTGGCAATATAGATACCGACTTAACTTTTGCCAACAAATAAATAACACCGATATTAGAGAAATTATGCTTCCTAATATCGGTGCTTACATCCTTTATTTATTCAACTTTGATATTACCATCAATCGTATAAAATTCTAAAACATTGTCGCTTTTCCCAACTTTACCATTAGTAAATGTTTTATTTTTAACTACGCTATCACCCGTTCCCGGATTTAGCTTTAGTATAGTGTCTTCAGGTTTACTATCATACTTAAAACGAATATCTCCTTGTTTAGTAGAAGCTTTTGCATCTACTTTTGATGGCATGTTTTTAAATTCAATGTCACCATGATCGTTTAAAAATATGGATTGTTTAATTTGACTCTTGTCGATTTGTAGCGTACCAATAACAACTTTAATATTGCTATTTTTAATGTTACTTTTACTAATATAAGTAGAACTATTATTTGTCTTTGAATCTAGTGCGTCAAGATTTGAGTTTTTAATAACTACTTCACCGTTAATGCTTTGAATACTTGTGTTCTCTAAATCAACATCACTGATTCTAACACTTCCTGCTCCAGATGATAGATTTAAACGTTTAATCATTTTATCAGGCATTTCAATCGTTAACGTTTTCTTATTCTCATGAAAAGGATTCATATCAATTGCATATCCTCTTGTCTTAGACCTTTTATCACTAATCTTCAACGTCTTATCTACTATATTAATTAATATATCATTGTCACCATCATATTTAACTCTAAATTGATTCCCCCGTTTTATACGAAGTTCTGTACTATCCAAATTTATAGATACATTGTCAAAAGCATCGTCTTTGAATGTTTTATCATATTGTTTAGTACCATATTTGTTTTTATCATAGCTGAACCAAATAATGGTTGCTGCTGTAAAAAAGACAACAAACACTAAAAGCCCAATAAAAAAGAATTTCTTCATTTTCTAACGCTTCCTTTGACAGTTTTAATATACCAAAGTAAATATTTTAAGATTAAACGATAAATGTATTCTAAAATCTTAAATATGACAATGATAAATACTAATCCTAATCCTGAATATGATATGGCAAAAAATACATTACTAATTGAGTCCACAATTCCTCTGGATATTGCTGATGCTAATAAAATAATTGGACAAAACAGCAGCAAAAGTGATATTAAAAATAATGCTAATACAAATAATCCAACTATAGATACTGGTATAAGGATGACAAAAATAGATAGAATGCCTAAACTTAATGAAGCAGCAACAGCTCTTGAAATATTTTCAAATGTTGGTTTAGATTCAGCATAATCAATAACACTTCTAGCTTTTGTTTCAGCTGCAACATCTTGTGGGTCTTTTAACTTCTTTAAAATTTCCCCTTCATCAACGCCATTAAGTTCTTGCTCATAAAAATAACGTTCATATTCATACATTTTTTGATCTCTTAAATGCCTAGGTAGCGCATCAAGTGCTGTTTCTAATTCATTTAAATAAGTAATCTTGTTCATATAGGTCACTCATCCCAATAAAATTATTCATTCGTTTTTTATAACTTTAAGACCTAAAGCTATTTACTAAAAAATTCAATACGTTTAATTTCTAAATCTTGATAAAGTAAGTTTAATTTTAAATGGTTATCTCTATCAATATACTTTACCGATGAGAAATCATTGCCAACTTTTGTTCTTTTATATCCGAATCCAAGATTTTCAATCGCGTTATTTATCGGCGAACCAATTCCCCCATCAAAATTAGTATGTATCTTTTCATCTCTTACTAATATTATCCCCTTAACGATGTTATCCTTTTCTCTCACTTTAACGGTAAGATCAGGGTGAGCTTTACTGTTATAAAATTTAAAACGATCAAACTTAATTTTTTTATTTACTTCATAGCCTTTTTTATCAAACTTCTCATTTAATTTAATATCGTTTATTTCAAGATTAGACAAATCCACAGTTTTCGTATGACGATATTGATATAAACCAATTAATACACCAAAAGAACAGATTAAAAATAATATAAACACAACCCAGCGATTTTGAATACGCACTGATGTCACCCTTTCTTTGTACTTATTTAAATATAGCATAAGGTGCTTCCCGTTTCATCCTTAACAAAAATTAACAAAGAATTTGCAATTAATTTATTTCATTACCTTTTATTACTATAAATTGGTATAATGTTGTAAATGCTAAAGGAGGTTTTTACAATGACAAATTTAGAAACTTATTTCAAAAATAGCCAACCCTTAAATGAATACATTGATGGAATGAAGACAAATCAAGATACCGTTCTCAGTATCTATCAATCATTTGAGTTACCAGAAGATGATTCACGCATCAAAAAAATAAAAGAGATGAATTATTCTAAAGTATTAGTAATTACTGAAGACTGGTGTGGAGATGCAATGATGAATCTCCCAATTCTAAAACACATCAGTGAAGCATTAAATTTAGAAGTACGCGTGTTCCATAGAGATGATGATACAAAACTGATCGATCAATATTTAACAAATGGTAAATCACGTGCAATTCCTATCTTCGTATTCTTGAATGATCAATTCGAACAAGAAACAGTTTGGGGACCAAGAGCAAATGAAGTCCAAAAATTTGTAACTGATG
Organism: Staphylococcus sp. EG-SA-18; assembly: GCF_017151825.1. Classification (NCBI taxonomy): domain Bacteria; kingdom Bacillati; phylum Bacillota; class Bacilli; order Caryophanales; family Staphylococcaceae; genus Staphylococcus; species Staphylococcus sp. EG-SA-18. Next base: position 6,800 of record NZ_JACYVY010000051.1, on the reverse strand, counting down.
TTCGTGCTGATAAATTACCGAGCAAAGATCATCCAGACTATGCAGATTTAGAAAAAGAAACACACTTAGTTATATCAAACCGCTATAAAACTGACGCTTCATTTTGGAAAGCAGTTTATAATTCCATCCTAAATAAATTAGAAAATAAATAAATTTACAATAAGACAAACTTTGAGGTTGGGAAAATTTAAAATTCCCAACCTCAAAATTATTTTTATTAAATGTCTTTTTTAGCGACATATAAGATATTCAAAATGAAGAATATTACTATAGAACCTAATGAAATTACCCATTGCCAATTGCTAAAATCAAAGTTAGAGCTAATCATTTTATCAGTTAAGTAAGCAAAAGGGATATAATCAAAAGCATCTAAAACTTTTTCACCGTATCTTGGGATAAATGTAATAAAAGGTTTAATAAACGGTACAATAAGTACTAAAAATACACCTAATGAAAATATCATTGCTGTTTTTTGTGATGCAAGTGTGATTAAGAATAAAAACAAGCCAAAGAATAGTAAAAAGATTAGGAAGAACCATAAATTATCTACATATTTAGAAAACGCCAAATTTTTTCCATTACTAGATGCCTGCACAACAATCAAAATCACATAATGAATTAATGCAAATAATATTGAAATTAAAATAATTGAAATTGTTTTCGAAATAATGTATCCAACGCGTGTTTTAACTTTACTCATATATAGTTGAATTGTACCTTGTGAAAAATCACGCGTAATTGTCTTAACAACAAACATTAATCCAATTATTAACAATAACCATTTTGCTGCAGCAAATACAGATCCATAGACAATAATATGTTTCGGGTTATCCATAGAATTTGCCATAAGTATACTTTGAGTTGCAATCAAACTAGATACGACTAGTATCGCTAAATATGTTAAAGGACTTTTAAAAATACTATAAAGATCATACTTAACTAAATTTAAAATTCTCATTATTTATCACCTCTTTGATTTATATTGAAGTACGTATCACGCAATGAACTTTTACGTGTTTCAATATATTTCGGATAAATATCTAATTCAGATAATGCTTTTAGTATAACTTGATAATTTTTTTGTGCATTAATCATTAAATGTCCGTCTGCTTTGTCGACATTTTGTAATTGGAAATGCTCTGCAAGATATTTTTCAGTTCTATCAAAGTCTTTATGATCAACAGTAACTATCGTTGTGTCAGATGCAACACCTTCCTCCATGTTTACATCTTGAACAAAATGTCCGTCTCTTAAAAATACAGCTCTATCACAAATTAATTCAATATCTTCTAACTTATGACTTGATATTAGAATTCTCATATCAAGTTCATTTACTAGAGACTTAATTGTAGTCAGCACATCAATTGAGCCATCTGGATCCATACCATTTGTAGGCTCATCCAAGATTAAAAATTTAGGTTTATTCATTAAAGATACTGCAATTGCTAACTTTTGCTTCATCCCCATTGAATATTTCTTAACTTTCTTTTTAATATAAGGTCTCATACCAAATGCATCTATAATTTTGTCTGTGTATGCTTTATCAAAACCCTTACCTAATACTTGTGCAAATAATTTCAAGTTATACAATCCTGATTTATTATCATATAATTTAGGATGCTCAATTAAAAAACCGATATTATCTGCATTATCAATGTCTACTTTTCCATCAAATTTAATAATATTACCATTCATTACTTTCATAACGGTTGTTTTACCAACACCGTTTTTTCCTATTAATCCGACAATTCTACTATCGCCAAAGTCAAAATCAATATCATTTAAAACGACATTTGAGCCGTATTTTTTTGTAATATGTTCTAATTTCATCGACTGCCTCCTTTAAATTTTCTAGTATTTATTTTATTGAGCTGTTTAAAATAATTAACAATAAGTATAACAATGCTTATAATTAGAAAACCAATATTTAAAATATATGAATATAAATCTGGGAATGATGATTGACTTAGAAGAAAATAATTCACCAACACTATTGCAATTGAAAATAAAAATGGAACTAAAATGATAATAGTAAACACGTATATACCATATGGCACTTTGACTCTACGCAATTCTGTAAATTGACTAAATGCAATTGGTATAGACAAGAAGTTAGATATGACAAATGCATATGCAGTTGAAAAATAGATTGAATTTGGTTCAATCACATCTGCTTCATAAGCATATAAACTAATAACAAGCGTTCCAATTAATGTTAAAACAATGCATGTAATATAGTTGGCATTAAGCAATTGTTTTTTTGACACTGGTAAACTCATATAAAAATAATATGAATCATTACCACCTAATCTACGATTGAGTCTAAATAAGTGACCAGCATCTAAAATCCAAATAATCAATATTGTTGGACTTATAAAAGATTGCAATAGGTAAAAGAACTTTGTTGAGTCAAGCATTATATAAAAAGGATATAAGGTTAATAATAGAACATAGATGATAAGTGTATATCGTCGTAATTTAAAATTCCTAATTAACAATGCCTTCATTTAAAAACCTTCTTCCATCAATTTGATGTTTTCATGATATTTAGGTTTTCTCTTTTCAAGATAAACCATTAAGTTCTCAATAGAAGGTGTAATGATATTCACTTTATGACCTAAAATTTCTTTAAATACTTGCGCATGTTCTGTTAATCCTATAAATCCCGTACGCTTATGTTCTTCATAAATAAGTAGAGATGCTAATTCATCATCAAGGTCCTCAATAGCACCACTCACAACTTGATATCTTTGTAACAGTTGTTCTTTTGAACCATTTAAGATAACTTCACCGTCACTTAAGTGAATGATATAATCAGCTATTTTTTCTAAATCTGAGATAATGTGTGTCGACATGAATATTGTTTTATTTTCATCAATTAATTCTTGCTGAATTATCTCCAATAGCTCATTTCTAGCTAAGGGATCAAGACCTGAAGTAGGCTCATCAAAAATATACAATTCAGCATGATGTGAAAATGCAACTGCTAGTGATAATTTCATTTTCATCCCAGTCGAAAATGTTTTTATTGATTTATTGATTGGTAAATCGAACTTTTCAAGATAAAATTCAAATACTTGATGGTCCCATTTACGATAAAAAGGGGCAATCATTTTTTCAAGTTGCTTCGTAGTCCATCTCTCATTAAAATAATTTTCAGAGTAAACAAACCCAATTCTATTCTTTAACTCTATCGGATTGAGAGCCATATCCTCTTCTAATACTCTAATAACACCAGTTTGTGGTTGATACAAATCCATAATTAACCTTATTATTGTGGTTTTACCAGCGCCATTTCTACCAATAAAACCAGTGACGAATCCTTGAGGAACTTTGAAAGAGATATTCTTTAAATTAAACTGATCACTTGAATAATTAACATTACTTAATTCTATGGCATTCATGATGATTCCTCCTCATAAATGAACGTTAAAATATCTTGAAGTTCCTCAAGTGACATTTCGATGGCTTGCGCTTCATTAACCAATTCTTTAACCAAATTTTCAATGGTAAAAAATTGTTTCTCTTTTAAAATAGAACTATCTTGCTCCTTAACAAAGGTCCCTTTTCCTCTAATTGTTGTAACAAAACCGTCTTTCTCTAAATCTTCATAAGCACGTTTGGTAGTAATCAAACTTACTTGAAGATCTTTGGCAAGTTCTCTCATTGACGGCAAATGCTCTCCAGGAGCAACATGTCCCTTTAAAATATTTTGTTTTACTTGTTGCTTAATCTGTTCATAAATCGGAAAATCACTATTGTTTTTTAAAATTATTTTCATCAACGTCCCCCTATCACTTTCTGTATATATACAATATACACAATATACACAGTTTTGTAAATATGCATGTCTCATTATCAACCAGTCTTCAGAAATAACACTGAGTATTGTATTACTAGCAGTTGAATAAAATGAAATGACACTACCATTTAATCTTGCATTGTCTACTTCAATAAAAAAGACTGCTAAAACGAATGTCTTTAATCTCTACGTGACAACCGTAGCGTCAACATAAACAATCGTTTTAAACAGTCAATTCTATTTACTATTTTTACGTCGATCATTACTTCTACTTATAAAAGCACAAATCATAAACATAATCGCTGCTAATAATAATTTTATACCTTGGCTTTCATGATTAGTTGCTTGTAAATAATAACCAATAATAAATAAAATAATTGCAAGTACTACAAATATTTTTGTTAGATGTTTCAATTTATTTCACCTCAACATCGACATTATAACAAATATAAATTTTTTTAATAAGTTATTGAATTTCAAAAGTTCAAGGTACTAATCACTTTCAACTAAAATAGCGCAACAAAACCATTCAATCAAAATGATTATTGATTGCGATATATTGTGTTCAATGATATTATTTAAGTGTATCCACAGAATTATACTACACAACCCCAAGTCTGGTACCAGCAGACTTGGGGTTATTTATGTGTGTAGGATCATTTTTTATTTTTCCATTTCAGTTCTAACCAAAGTCGAAAAATAATTAGTAAGCCACCTGTAATAAGTGTCATCATCCCTTCTTGCCACCACATCATTACACTACACCTCCGTTCGACTAAAGTATCATACTGAAGGATGACCTACACCTATTCTAACATAAAAACAGAACATATGTTCGTATTTTGGCAGCAGATTTTACATATTATTCGTTAATTCACCAACAACACTTTATCTTTGGTATAATTGAAGATAATATATAGGCATACAATTTTTTTAAAGAGAGGTTAAGCAATAATGAATCCTTTAGCCCAAAGCTTAAATGAACAACTTCAACAGTCAAATGCAACTGCCTTTGCAATGTTATCTGACTTAGGTCAAAATATGTTTTATCCAAAAGGCATTTTATCTCAATCTGCTGAAGCAAAGAGTACAACATATAATGCAACTATAGGTATGGCGACAAACAAAGACGGAAAAATGTTTGCATCATCTTTAGATGCAATGTTTAATGATTTAACTCCAGATGAAATATTCCCTTATGCGCCACCACAAGGCATCGAAGAATTACGTGATTTATGGCAACAAAAAATGTTGCGTGACAATCCAGAGCTATCAATCGACAACATGTCACTACCAATTGTTACGAATGCATTAACACATGGTTTATCTTTAGTTGGCGATTTATTTGTAAATCAAGGTGACACTATCTTGTTACCAGATCATAATTGGGGTAATTACAAACTTGTTTTCAATACGAGAAATGGTGCAAACCTTCAAACATATCCTATCTTTGATAAAGACGGGCATTATACTACTGATTCACTTGTAGAAGCTTTACAATCATACAATAAAGATAAAGTCATTATGATTTTAAATTATCCTAATAATCCGACAGGTTACACACCTACGCATAAAGAAGTGACTACCATCGTCGATGCAATTAAAGCATTAGCTGATAAAGGTACAAAAGTTATAGCTGTTGTGGATGACGCATACTATGGTTTATTCTATGAAGATGTGTATACTCAATCATTATTTACTGCATTATCTAATTTAAATTCAAATGCAATATTACCTGTTCGTTTAGATGGTGCAACAAAAGAATTTTTCGCATGGGGATTCCGTGTTGGGTTTATGACATTTGGAACGTCTGATCAAACAACTAAAGAAGTATTAGAAGCCAAAGTAAAAGGTCTTATACGAAGTAACATTTCTAGTGGACCTCTTCCAACACAAAGCGCTGTTAAGCATGTATTAAAAAATAATAAACAATTCGATAAAGAAATCGAACAAAATATTCAAACATTAAAAGAACGCTATGAAGTCACTAAGGAAGTTGTCTATGCTGATCAATATCATTCACATTGGCAAGCCTATGACTTTAACTCTGGATACTTTATGGCAATAAAAGTTCATGATGTTGACCCTGAAGAACTTCGTAAACATTTAATTGAAAAATATTCAATTGGTGTTATTGCACTTAATGCAACAGATATTCGTATTGCGTTTAGCTGTGTAGAAAAAGAAGATATCCCACATGTATTTGATTCAATTGCTAAAGCGATTGATGACTTAAGATAATTAATTTCAACCAATAATCTGATGAGTATGACTCGGATTATTGGTTTTTTATTTTTAAAATTATTCCTTCTTTCAAAGTATCATAAGATATATTTTATTCAGCAACTTGTCAAACACTATACCTAATTAGTTTTATACATCTCTCCTAACAAAATCAAAAAATCGGACAGATGAAAAGTAAAAAACTTTTTCTATCAGTCCGATTTATTATAGAACCAATTTATATAACTTTTGGCAAATCACTTCAAACATTCAAGCATCACATCTCTACAAATGTAAAAGGCACCCCACGATTGTGAGATGCCTTATTATAAAATTAAAGATTAGAATTTAAGTTCAATATCTACCTTTTTAATGTCAGTTGCTTTAAATACTCTTTCATCTTTATACTCAGTTTTTAAGTCTACATATTTTGACGAACCATTTTTAAAATACACTTTATACACTGCGCGTTCAGCAAGTTCTATGTCATGTTTAGTTATCCCTTGATCATTTGCAATTGCTGATTTAAGTTTTATACTTAAATCATTAATTGTAATTTTGCTTGCATTATAGAACACAAATTCATTTGAAACTATGTTTTCAAATTTATTTATTGTTACTGGGAATTTCACATTATTAGATTTATTTATTTTTTTTTGATTTAGTGTATTGTTTTACATCAATATCTATCTTTTTAATATCTTTGGCACTAAATAAATTAGGTGTAAAGATGTCTGATTTTAAATTCACTACTTGTTTCTTTCCATTTTTGAAA
>NZ_JACYVY010000050.1:0-11598 GCF_017151825.1 Staphylococcus sp. EG-SA-18 | reverse complement strand
TACTAAAGCAGATATAGTAAATTAAATTTATCAAATTTTTAGACAATTCTAACTATTAAAGTGATATATACCATTCACGGAAGGAGTATAATAAAATGCTTAATCAATATACTGAACATCAACCGACAACTTCAAATATTATTATTTTATTATACTCTTTAGGACTCGAACGTTAGTAAATATTTACTAAACGCTTTAAGTCCTATTTCTGTTTGAATGGGACTTGTAAACGTCCCAATATTATTGGGACGTTTTTTTATGTTTTATCTTTCAATTACTTATTTTTATTACTATAAAACATGATTAATCATTAAAATTTACGGGGGAATTTACTATGCGAAGCGACATGATCAAAAAAGGAGATCACCAAGCACCAGCAAGAAGTCTTTTACATGCCACGGGCGCGCTAAAAAGTCCAACTGATATGAACAAACCATTTGTAGCTATTTGTAACTCTTATATTGATATTGTTCCTGGACATATTCACTTGAGAGAGCTTGCAGATATAGCTAAAGAAGCAATTAGAGAAGCCGGTGCCATTCCATTTGAATTCAATACAATTGGTGTTGATGATGGAATAGCTATGGGACATATCGGAATGCGATATTCTCTACCATCACGTGAAATTATTGCAGATGCAGCTGAAACTGTAATTAACGCTCATTGGTTTGACGGCGTATTTTACATTCCTAATTGTGACAAGATTACACCCGGTATGATTTTAGCAGCCATGAGGACAAACGTACCAGCTATCTTTTGCTCTGGTGGACCAATGAAAGCTGGCTTATCTGCACATGGAAAAGCATTAACACTTTCATCAATGTTTGAAGCAGTCGGCGCATTTAAAGAAGGATCGATTTCTAAAGAAGAATTTTTAGATATGGAACAAAATGCCTGCCCTACTTGTGGTTCATGTGCTGGGATGTTTACTGCAAATTCAATGAACTGTTTGATGGAAGTTTTAGGTCTAGCATTACCATACAACGGTACTGCACTTGCAGTCAGTGATCAGCGACGAGAAATGATTCGCCAAGCAGCTTTTAAATTAGTTGAAAATATTAAAAATGATTTAAAACCACGTGATATCGTTACTCGCGAAGCAATTGATGATGCATTTGCACTTGATATGGCTATGGGTGGTTCAACAAACACGGTACTGCATACGTTAGCCATTGCCAATGAAGCTGGTATTGATTATGACTTAGAGCGCATTAATGCTATTGCCAAACGCACGCCATATTTATCAAAAATAGCACCTAGTTCATCGTATTCAATGCATGATGTGCATGAAGCTGGTGGCGTCCCAGCAATTATTAATGAATTGATGAAGAAAGATGGCACGTTACACCCAGATAGAATCACAGTTACTGGCAAAACGTTACGTGAAAATAACGAAGGCAAAGAAATTAAGAACTTTGATGTCATTCACCCTCTTGATGCACCATATGATGCACAAGGCGGTTTATCTATCTTATTTGGTAATATCGCCCCTAAAGGCGCAGTTATTAAAGTTGGCGGCGTTGATCCATCTATCAAAACATTTACTGGGAAAGCAATTTGTTTCAATTCGCATGATGAAGCTGTTGAAGCAATAGACAATCGTACCGTTCGTGCAGGCCACGTCGTTGTCATTAGATATGAAGGACCTAAAGGTGGACCAGGTATGCCTGAAATGTTAGCACCTACTTCCTCTATTGTTGGTCGCGGCTTAGGTAAAGATGTTGCATTAATTACTGATGGGCGTTTTTCCGGTGCCACAAGAGGTATTGCAGTTGGTCATATTTCCCCTGAAGCTGCATCTGGTGGACCAATTGCCTTAATTGAAGATGGAGATGAGATTACTATTGATTTAACAAATCGTACATTAAACGTAAACCAGCCTGAAGATGTTCTAGCGCGTCGCCGAGAATCTTTAACACCGTTTAAAGCGAAAGTAAAAACAGGTTATCTAGCTCGTTATACTGCCCTAGTAACTAGCGCAAATACAGGTGGCGTCATGCAAGTCCCTGAGAATTTAATTTAATTTATTTTTATATTGGAGATGGTTAAAATGTCTAAAACTCAACATGAAGTAAACCAAAATATTGACCCTTTAAAAATGGCTGAATCACTTGAACTTGAACAACTAAATGAAAAAACTTTAAATGACATGCGTTCAGGATCAGAAGTGCTAGTAGAAGCTCTACTTAAAGAAAATGTGGATTATTTATTCGGTTATCCTGGTGGTGCCGTACTACCTTTATACGACACATTTTATGATGGTAAAATCAAACATATTTTAGCAAGACACGAACAAGGTGCTGTTCATGCTGCAGAAGGTTATGCACGTGTATCTGGTAAAACTGGCGTCGTTGTAGTTACAAGCGGTCCAGGTGCAACTAATGTAATGACAGGTATTACGGATGCACATTGCGACTCTTTACCTCTAGTTGTATTCACTGGACAAGTTGCTACACCAGGCATTGGTAAAGATGCATTCCAAGAAGCGGATATTCTATCTATGACTTCACCAATTACAAAACAAAATTATCAAGTGAAACGTGTTGAAGATATCCCTAAAATCGTACACGAAGCTTTCCATGTAGCTAATTCTGGACGCAAAGGTCCTGTAGTGATTGATTTTCCAAAAGATATGGGTGTTTTAGCTACAAATGTGGATTTATGCGACGAAATCAATATTCCAGGTTATGAAGTTGTTACAGAACCAGAAAATAAAGACATTGACACTTTCATCTCACTTTTAAAAGAAGCGAAAAAGCCTGTCGTATTAGCCGGCGCAGGTATTAATCAATCAAAATCAAATCAATTATTAACACAGTTTGTTAATAAACATCAAATCCCAACAGTTACTACTTTACTAGGTCTAGGTGCTGTACCTTATGAGGATACACTATTTTTAGGTATGGGAGGTATGCATGGTTCTTATGCTAGTAACATGGCATTAACTGAGTGTGATTTACTCATTAATTTAGGTAGCCGCTTCGATGATAGATTAGCAAGCAAACCTGATGCCTTTGCACCTAACGCCAAAATTGTACATGTAGATATTGATCCTTCAGAAATCAATAAAGTTATTCATGTAGATTTAGGTATTATTGCAGACTGTAAAAGATTTTTAGAATGTTTAAATGATAAAAATGTTGAGACTATAGAACACAGTGACTGGGTTAAACATTGTCAAAATAATAAGCAGAAACACCCATTTAAACTTGGTGAAGAAGATCAAGTATTTTGTAAGCCACAACAAACAATCGAATATATCGGCAAAATTACAAATGGTGAAGCAATTGTTACTACAGACGTGGGACAACATCAAATGTGGGCAGCTCAATTTTATCCATTTAAAAATCACGGACAATGGGTTACAAGCGGTGGTTTAGGAACAATGGGATTCGGTATTCCTTCGTCAATTGGTGCCAAATTAGCTAATCCTGATAAAACAGTCGTATGTTTCGTCGGTGACGGTGGTTTCCAAATGACAAACCAAGAAATGGCACTTTTACCCGAATATGGTTTAGATGTCAAAATCGTACTAATCAATAATGGAACATTAGGTATGGTTAAACAATGGCAAGATAAGTTCTTTAATCAACGCTTCTCACACTCAGTATTTAATGGTCAACCTGATTTTATGAAAATGGCAGAAGCATATGGCGTCAAAGGTTTCTTAATCGATAAGCCAGAACAACTGGAAGAACAATTAGATGCAGCGTTTGCTTATCAAGGACCAGCTTTAATTGAGGTTCGTATTTCCCCTACTGAAGCTGTAACCCCAATGGTTCCGAGTGGCAAATCAAATCATGAAATGGAGGGCTTATAATGACAAGAATTCTTAAATTACAAGTTGCGGATCAAGTCAGCACGCTAAATCGAATTACAAGTGCTTTTGTTCGCCTACAATATAATATCGATACATTACATGTTACACATTCTGAACAACCTGGGATTTCTAACATGGAAATTCAAGTCGATATTCAAGATGATACATCACTTCATATATTAATTAAAAAATTAAAACAACAAATTAATGTTTTAACGGTTGAATGCTACGACCTTGTTGATAACGAAGCTTAATTTTAAGACAAAGGCAATGATGCGCTAATTAGTTATAGATAAATCATAGGCTGCTAGTTAACATCTGCCACTATTACAAAGTTATATTTCAGAATTTTCGAAAAACAAAATATTTAATTATTTGGAGGAATTTATTATGACAACAGTTTATTATGATCAAGATGTAAAAACGGACGCTTTACAAGGCAAAAAAATTGCAGTAGTAGGTTATGGATCACAAGGTCACGCGCATGCACAAAACTTAAAAGACAATGGATATGATGTAGTCATCGGCATTCGCCCAGGTCGTTCTTTTGACAAAGCTAAAGAAGATGGATTTGATGTGTTCCCTGTTGCAGAAGCAGTTAAGCAAGCTGATGTAATTATGGTGCTATTACCTGATGAAATTCAAGGTGATGTATACAAAAACGAAATTGAACCAAATTTAGAAAAACATAATGCGCTTGCATTTGCTCATGGCTTTAACATTCATTTTGGTGTTATTCAACCACCAGCTGATGTTGATGTATTTTTAGTAGCTCCTAAAGGACCGGGTCATTTAGTTAGACGTACATTTGTTGAAGGTTCTGCTGTACCATCACTATTTGGTATTCAACAAGACGCTTCAGGTCAAGCACGTAATATTGCTTTAAGTTATGCAAAAGGTATTGGTGCAACTCGTGCAGGTGTTATTGAAACAACATTTAAAGAAGAAACTGAGACAGATTTATTTGGTGAACAAGCAGTACTTTGCGGTGGTGTATCGAAATTAATTCAAAGTGGCTTTGAAACATTAGTAGAAGCGGGTTATCAACCAGAATTAGCTTATTTTGAAGTATTACATGAAATGAAATTAATCGTTGATTTGATGTATGAAGGCGGTATGGAAAATGTACGTTACTCAATTTCAAATACTGCTGAATTTGGTGACTATGTTTCAGGACCACGTGTTATCACACCAGATGTTAAAGAAAATATGAAAGCTGTATTAACTGATATCCAAAATGGTAACTTCAGTAATCGCTTTATCGAAGACAATAAAAATGGATTCAAAGAATTTTATAAATTACGCGAAGAACAACATGGTCATCAAATTGAAAAAGTTGGTCGTGAATTACGCGAAATGATGCCTTTTATTAAATCTAAAAGCATTGAAAAATAAGATAGACCTACAATGAGGAGTTGTTAAATATGAGTAGTCATATTCAAATTTTTGATACGACACTAAGAGACGGTGAACAAACACCAGGAGTGAATTTTACTTTTGATGAACGCTTGCGTATTGCATTGCAATTAGAAAAATGGGGTGTAGATGTTATTGAAGCTGGATTTCCTGCTTCAAGTACAGGTAGCTTTAAATCTGTTCAAGCAATTGCACAAACATTAACAACAACGGCTGTATGTGGTTTAGCTAGATGTAAAAAATCTGACATCGATGCTGTATATGAAGCAACAAAAGATGCAGCGAAGCCGGTCGTGCATGTTTTTATAGCAACACCACCTATTCATCTTGAACATAAACTTAAAATGTCTCAAGAAGACGTTTTAGCATCTATTAAAGAACATGTCACATACGCGAAACAATTATTTGACGTTGTTCAATTTTCACCTGAAGATGCAACGCGTACTGAATTACCATTCTTAGTGAAATGTGTACAAACTGCCGTTGACGCTGGAGCTACAGTTATTAATATTCCTGATACAGTCGGCTACAGTTACCATGATGAATATGCACATATTTTCAAAACCTTAACAGAATCTGTAACATCTTCAAATGAAATTATTTATAGTGCTCATTGCCATGACGATTTAGGAATGGCTGTTTCAAATAGTTTAGCTGCAATTGAAGGCGGTGCGAGACGAATTGAAGGCACTGTAAATGGTATTGGTGAACGAGCAGGTAATGCAGCACTTGAAGAAGTCGCGCTTGCACTATACGTTCGAAATGATCATTATGGTGCTCAAACTGCTCTTAATCTCGAAGAAACTAAAAAAACATCGGATTTAATTTCAAGATATGCAGGTATTCGAGTGCCTAGAAATAAAGCAATTGTTGGCCAAAATGCATTTAGTCATGAATCAGGTATTCACCAAGATGGCGTATTAAAACATCGTGAAACATATGAAATTATGACACCTCAACTTGTTGGTGTAAGCACGACTGAACTTCCATTAGGAAAATTATCTGGTAAACACGCCTTCTCAGAGAAGTTAAAAGCATTAGGTTATGGCATTGATAAAGAAGCGCAAATAGATTTATTTAAACAATTCAAGGCCATTGCGGACAAAAAGAAATCTGTTTCAGATAGAGATATTCATGCGATTATTCAAGGTTCTGAGCATGAGCATCAAGCACTTTATAAATTGGAAACACTGCAACTACAATATGTCTCTAGCGGCCTTCAAAGTGCTGTTGTTGTTGTTAAAGATAAAGAGGGTCATATTTACCAGGATTCAAGTATTGGTACTGGCTCAATCGTAGCAATTTACAATGCAGTTGATCGTATTTTCCAGAAAGAAACAGAATTAATTGATTATCGTATTAATTCTGTCACTGAAGGTACTGATGCCCAAGCAGAAGTACATGTAAATTTATTGATTGAAGGTAAGACTGTCAATGGCTTTGGTATTGATCATGATATTTTACAAGCCTCTTGTAAAGCATACGTAGAAGCACATGCTAAATTTGCAGCTGAAAATGTTGAGAAGGTAGGTAATTAATTATGACTTATAACATTGTTGCCCTACCTGGTGATGGAATCGGTCCAGAAATTTTGAACGGATCTCTATCATTGCTTGAAATTATAAGTAATAAATATAACTTTAATTATCAAATAGAGCACCACGAATTTGGTGGTGCCTCTATTGATACATTCGGCGAACCTTTAACTGAGAAAACCTTAAATGCGTGTAAAAGAGCAGATGCTATTTTACTGGGTGCAATCGGTGGACCTAAATGGACAGATCCTAACAATCGACCAGAACAAGGATTATTAAAATTGCGTAAATCCTTAAATTTATTTGCAAATATACGCCCCACTACCGTTGTCAAAGGCGCTAGTTCTTTATCACCTTTAAAGGAAGAACGCGTTGAAGGCACAGATTTAGTTATAGTCCGTGAATTGACAAGTGGTATTTATTTTGGAGAACCTAGACATTTTAATAATCACGAGGCCTTAGATTCTCTTACTTATACAAGAGAAGAAATAGAACGCATTGTTCACGTAGCATTTAAATTGGCCGCTTCAAGACGAGGAAAACTAACATCAGTTGATAAAGAAAATGTATTAGCTTCTAGTAAATTGTGGCGCAAAGTCGTAAATGAAGTAAGTCAATTATATCCAGAAGTAACAGTAAATCACTTACTTGTTGATGCTTGTAGTATGCATTTAATCACAAATCCAAAACAATTTGACGTCATCGTATGTGAAAACTTATTTGGCGATATTTTAAGTGATGAAGCTTCAGTGATTCCTGGTTCACTTGGTTTATCACCTTCTGCTAGTTTTAGTAACGATGGTCCAAGATTGTATGAGCCTATTCATGGATCAGCACCAGATATTGCAGGTAAAAACGTTGCCAATCCATTTGGAATGATTCTATCTTTAGCGATGTGTTTACGTGAAAGCTTAAATCAACCAGATGCTGCAGATGAATTAGAACAACATATTTATAACATGATTGAACATGGGCAAACGACAGCAGATTTAGGCGGCAAATTGAATACTACTGATATTTTCGAAATTCTATCTCAAAAATTGAATCACTAAGGGGGAGATGTAAATGGGTCAAACATTATTTGACAAGGTGTGGAACAGACATGTGTTATACGGGAAATTGGGCGAACCGCAACTATTATACATTGATTTACACCTTATACATGAAGTTACTTCTCCTCAAGCATTTGAAGGACTTAGGCTTCAAAACAGAAAATTAAGACGCCCAGATTTAACATTTGCAACACTCGATCACAATGTTCCTACTATTGATATATTCAATATTAAAGATGAAATTGCAAACAAACAAATCACAACATTACAAAAAAACGCCATAGATTTTGGGGTGCATATTTTTGATATGGGTTCTGATGAACAAGGTATTGTTCACATGGTAGGACCTGAGACAGGACTTACACAGCCTGGAAAGACAATCGTTTGTGGTGACTCTCACACAGCAACACATGGAGCATTTGGTGCTATTGCATTTGGAATTGGAACAAGTGAAGTTGAACATGTTTTCGCAACTCAAACGCTATGGCAAACAAAACCCAAAAACTTAAAAATCGATATTAATGGTACCTTACCAACAGGCGTCTATGCTAAGGACATTATTCTGCATTTAATTAAAACGTATGGTGTTGACTTTGGTACAGGCTATGCTTTGGAATTTACTGGCGAAACAATTAAAAACCTTTCAATGGACGGTCGAATGACTATTTGTAACATGGCTATCGAAGGTGGTGCCAAATACGGCATAATCCAACCTGATGATATAACATTTGAATATGTTAAAGGGAGACCATTTGCCGATAACTTCGTTAAATCAGTTGATAAGTGGCGTGAGCTATATTCTGATGACGACGCGATATTTGATCGTGTAATTGAACTTGATGTTTCAACATTAGAACCACAAGTGACATGGGGAACTAATCCTGAAATGGGTGTTAATTTCAGTGAACCATTCCCTGAAATCAGTGATATCAACGATCAACGTGCGTATGATTATATGGGGTTAGAACCAGGACAAAAAGCTGAAGATATCGACTTAGGGTATGTTTTCCTCGGTTCATGTACGAATGCTAGACTATCAGATTTGATTGAAGCTAGTCATATTGTTAAAGGAAATAAAGTTCACCCAAATATTACAGCTATTGTCGTGCCAGGTTCTCGTACAGTAAAAAAAGAAGCTGAAAAATTAGGTCTAGATACTATCTTTAAAAATGCAGGATTTGAATGGCGTGAACCAGGATGTTCAATGTGTTTAGGCATGAATCCTGACCAAGTACCTGAGGGCGTACATTGTGCATCTACAAGTAATCGAAACTTTGAAGGACGACAAGGTAAAGGTGCAAGAACACATTTAGTATCCCCTGCTATGGCAGCAGCAGCAGCTATTCATGGTAAATTTGTGGACGTAAGAAAGGTGGTTGTTTAAATGGCAGCAATCAAACCTATTACAACATATAAAGGTAAAATAGTCCCTCTCTTCAACGACAATATCGATACAGACCAAATCATTCCTAAGGTACACTTAAAGCGTATTTCAAAAAGTGGTTTCGGTCCATTTGCTTTTGATGAATGGCGGTACTTACCTGATGGTTCAGATAATCCAGATTTCAATCCTAACAAACCACAATATAAAGGGGCTTCTATTTTAATTACAGGAGATAATTTTGGATGCGGTTCAAGTCGTGAACATGCTGCTTGGGCTCTTAAGGACTATGGTTTTCATATTATTATTGCAGGAAGTTTCAGTGACATATTTTATATGAATTGTACAAAAAATGCAATGTTACCAATTGTTTTAGAAAAAAATGCACGTGAACATCTTGCTAAATATGTTGAAATTGAGGTCGATTTACCAAATCAAACTGTGTCATCACCAGACAAGCGTTTCCATTTTGAAATTGATGAAACTTGGAAAAATAAACTTGTAAATGGCTTAGATGACATTGCAATCACCCTACAATATGAATCATTAATAGAAAAATATGAAAAATCACTTTAAGGGAGTTGAATATTATGACAGTCAAAACAACAGTTTCTACGAAAGATATCGATGAAGCATTTTTAAGACTTAAAGATATTGTCAAAGAAACACCTTTACAATTAGACCATTACTTATCTCAAAAGTATGATTGTAAAGTTTATTTAAAACGAGAAGATTTACAATGGGTACGTTCTTTTAAATTAAGAGGTGCTTACAACGCTATTTCTGTTTTGTCAGATGAAGCTAAAAGTAAAGGTATTACATGTGCGAGTGCAGGTAATCATGCTCAAGGTGTTGCCTATACAGCTAAAAAACTTAATTTAAACGCTGTTATCTTTATGCCAGTCACTACACCTTTACAAAAGGTAAATCAAGTAAAGTTCTTTGGAAATAGTAACGTTGAAGTTGTACTCACTGGTGATACATTTGATCACTGTTTAGCTGAAGCTTTAACTTATACAAGTGAACATCAAATGAACTTTATAGATCCATTCAATAATGTTCATACAATTTCTGGACAAGGTACGCTTGCTAAAGAAATGCTAGAACAATCAAAGACTGACAATGTTAACTTTGATTATTTATTTGCCGCTATTGGTGGTGGTGGATTAATTTCAGGTATTAGTACTTACTTTAAAACCTATTCACCTACTACGAAAATTATAGGTGTTGAACCTTCAGGTGCAAGTAGTATGTATGAATCTGTTGTCGTAAATAATCAGGTAGTCACATTGCCTAATATCGATAAATTTGTGGACGGTGCATCTGTAGCTAGAGTTGGCGATATTACATTTGAAATTGCAAAAGAAAATGTAGATGATTACGTTCAAGTAGATGAAGGTGCAGTTTGTTCTACGATTTTAGACATGTATTCAAAACAAGCAATTGTAGCAGAACCTGCTGGCGCATTAAGTGTGAGTGCTCTTGAAAACTACAAAGACCACATTAAGGGTAAAACTGTTGTTTGTGTCATTAGTGGTGGTAATAATGATATTAATCGTATGAAGGAAATTGAAGAACGTTCTTTATTATATGAAGAAATGAAACATTATTTTATTTTAAACTTCCCTCAACGCCCTGGTGCATTAAGAGAATTTGTAAATGATGTTTTAGGCCCACAAGACGATATTACAAAATTTGAATACTTGAAAAAATCTTCTCAAAATACAGGTACTGTCATTATTGGTATTCAACTTAAAGATCATGATGATTTAATACAACTCAAACAACGTGTAAATCATTTCGATCCTTCCAATATTTATATTAATGAAAATAAGATGTTATATTCATTGTTAATTTAACACATAGTAAGAAAAACAGTCATAAATTGATTTCTAATTGAAATCATCTTATGACTGCTTTTTATTATACTTTACATTTCTCGTTTCGTCAGATTCAAACGTTTTCACTTCGCCAAGCCATTTTTCTTTGTGTTTGCTTTTATTTTGACGTTTTAGACATAAAAAAAGAGACCTTGCGGTCTCAACTTGCCTGGTAACGTTCTACTCTAGCGGAACGTAAGTTTGCTACCATCGTCGCTAAAGACCTTTCTTGACTTGTGACAATCGCTTGCTTCTTTCCTCTCCTTCGGCTCTCGCTTACTCATTTAGCTCTACTAAACTCGTTGCGCTCTTTTCTTGTTTCGTCAGATTCAAACGTTTTCACTTCGCCAAGCCATCTTTCTTTGTGTTTGCTTTTTACTATGTAACTTTAGACATAAAAAAAGAGACCTTGCGGTCTCAATGCGGCTCATCGCATCCATTTTTTGCCTGGCAACGTTCTACTCTAGCGGAACGTAAGTTCGACTACCATCGACGCTAAGGAGCTTAACTTCTG
>NZ_JACYVY010000049.1:0-12242 GCF_017151825.1 Staphylococcus sp. EG-SA-18 | reverse complement strand
AATAAATTGTATATTTTAAAAGAAAAAGGTATACTATGATGTATCAAATGAATAACCTATGGCATTTTGTCAGAGGGGAGTAACTTAAGAATCATGACCGTATAAATGATTCGACACTTTATCGTCATTACGAAGATATCTTCCGGTAAAGTGGGCAATTTAAATTGCTTAGTGAGACCTTTGCTATTTATTTAGCATAGGTCTTTTTGTTTGTACTTAACTTATTTATTTAAAGGAGTTGTACATGTTAATGGATCCAAGTTTGATCTTACCTTATTTATGGGTACTTGTCGTTTTAGTATTTTTAGAAGGCTTATTAGCAGCAGATAACGCGATTGTTATGGCTGTAATGGTTAAGCACTTACCACCCGAACAACGTAAAAAAGCTTTGTTTTACGGTTTGTTAGGTGCATTTGTATTTAGATTTTTAGCATTATTCTTAATTAGTATTATCGCGAACTTTTGGTTTATTCAAGCTGCAGGAGCGGTTTACTTAATTTATATGTCAATCAAAAATCTGTGGCAGTTCTTTAAACACCCAGAAATTGAAAGTCCTGAAGCTGGAGATAATCATCATTATGATGAATCTGGTGAAGAGATTAAAGCAAGTAACAAATCATTCTGGGGAACTGTGTTGAAAATAGAATTTGCAGATATCGCATTTGCCATTGATTCTATGCTTGCTGCTTTAGCTATTGCTGTAACACTTCCTAAAGTTGGTATTCACTTTGGTGGTATGGACTTAGGTCAGTTCGTAGTCATGTTCCTAGGTGGAATGATTGGTGTTATTCTAATGCGTTATGCAGCAACATGGTTTGTAGAGCTATTAAACAAATATCCAGGACTTGAAGGTGCAGCCTTCGCGATCGTTGGTTGGGTAGGTGTTAAATTAGTTGTCATGGTATTAGCGCACCCAGACATCGCTGTATTGCCTGAGCACTTCCCACATGGCGTATTATGGCAATCTATTTTCTGGACAGTACTAATTGGATTAGTAATTATCGGTTGGTTAGGTTCAGTTGTTAAAAATAAAAAATCGCATAAATAATTGATGTGAAGCGGACAATCTTAATTTAGTTTAAGGTTGTCCTTTTTCATTTAATTGAGTGATTTATGAAAAATGGATTTTGAAGAATGTGAATCAAAAGATGCGATATAGTATTAAGAAAATGTGCCTTTTATATTTAGCATTTTTTCAATAGAAATTATATAGATTTTAAAGCAAATTAGGTGTTAATGTGTCATAATGATAAGTGATTTTATTGAATGGAGTGGACATTAGTGGATATTGGTAAAAAACATGTAATTCCTAAAAGTCAGTACCGACGTAAGCGTCGTGAATTCTTCCACAACGAAGACAGAGAAGAAAATTTAAATCAACATCAAGATAAACAAAATATAGATAATACAACATCAAAAAAAGCAGATAAGCAAATACATAAAGATTCAATTGATAAGCACGAACGTTTTAAAAATAGTTTATCATCGCATTTAGAACAGAGAAACCGTGATGTTAATGAGAATAAAGCTGAAGAAAGTAAAAGTAATCAGGATAGTAAGTCAGCATATAACAGAGATCATTATTTAACAGACGATGTATCTAAAAAACAAAATTCATTAGATTCAGTGGACCAAGATACAGAGAAATCAAAATATTATGAGCAAAATTCTGAAGCGACTTTATCAACTAAATCAACCGATAAAGTAGAATCAACTGACATGAGAAAGCTAAGTTCAGATAAAAACAAAGTTGGTCATGAAGAGCAACATGTACTTTCTAAACCTTCAGAACATGATAAAGAGACTAGAATTGATTTTGAGTCTTCAAGAACTGATTCAGACAGCTCGATGCAGACAGAGAAAATAAAAAAAGACAGTTCAGATGGAAATAAAAGTAGTAATCTGAAATCTGAAGTAATATCAGACAAATCAAATACAGTACCAAAATTGTCGGAATCTGATGATGAAGTAAATAATCAGAAGCCATTAACTTTGCCGGAAGAACAGAAATTGAAAAGACAGCAAAGTCAAAATGAGCAAACAAAAACCTATACATATGGTGATAGCGAACAAAATGACAAGTCTAATTATGAAAATGATTTAAGTCATCATATGCCATCGATAAGTGATGATAAAGATAACGTCATGAGAGAAAATCATATTGTTGACGATAATCCTGATAATGATATCAATACACCATCATTATCAAAAACAGATGACGATCGAAAACTTGATGAAAAAATTCATGTTGAAGATAAACATAAACAAAATGCAGACTCGTCTGAAACGGTGGGATATCAAAGTCAGTCAAGTGCATCTCATCGTATCACTGAAAAAAGAAATAATGCTATTAATGACCATGATAAATTAAACGGTCAAAAACCAAATGCAAAGACATCGGCAAATAATAATCAAAAAAAGGCTACATCAAAATTGAACAAAGGGCGCGCTACAAATAATAATTATAGTGACATTTTGAAAAAGTTTTGGATGATGTATTGGCCTAAATTAGTTATTCTAATGGGTATTATTATTCTAATTGTTATTTTGAATGCTATTTTTAATAATGTGAACAAAAATGATCGCATGAATGATAATAATGATGCAGATGCTCAAAAATATACGACAACGATGAAAAATGCCAATAACACAGTTAAATCGGTCGTTACAGTTGAAAATGAAACATCAAAAGATTCATCATTACCTAAAGATAAAGCATCTCAAGACGAAGTAGGATCAGGTGTTGTATATAAAAAATCTGGAGATACGTTATATATTGTTACGAATGCACACGTTGTCGGTGATAAAGAAAATCAAAAAATAACTTTTTCGAATAATAAAAGTGTTGTTGGGAAAGTGCTTGGTAAAGATAAATGGTCAGATTTAGCTGTTGTTAAAGCGACTTCTTCAGACAGTTCAGTGAAAGAGATAGCTATTGGAGATTCAAATAATTTAGTGTTAGGAGAGCCAATATTAGTCGTAGGTAATCCACTTGGTGTAGACTTTAAAGGCACTGTGACAGAAGGTATTATTTCAGGTCTGAACAGAAATGTTCCTATTGATTTCGATAAAGATAATAAATATGATATGTTGATGAAAGCTTTCCAAATTGATGCATCAGTAAATCCAGGTAACTCGGGTGGTGCTGTAGTCAATAGAGAAGGAAAATTAATTGGTGTAGTTGCAGCTAAAATTAGTATGCCAAACGTTGAAAATATGTCATTTGCAATACCTGTTAATGAAGTACAAAAGATTGTAAAAGATTTAGAAACAAAAGGTAAAATTGACTATCCCGATGTAGGTGTTAAAATGAAGAATATTGCCAGTCTAAATAGTTTTGAAAGACAAGCAGTTAAATTGCCAGGAAAAGTTAAGAACGGTGTTGTTGTAGATCAAGTTGACAACAATGGTTTAGCAGATCAATCTGGTCTGAAAAAAGGTGATGTAATTACTGAATTAGATGGCAAACTTTTAGAAGATGATTTACGCTTTAGGCAGATTATATTTAGTCATAAAGATGACTTGAAATCAATTACAGCGAAGATTTATAGAGATGGTAAAGAGAAAGAAATTAATATTAAACTAAAATAATGTTGAGGTGAACAACGTGTCAATTTTTAGCCAGTTTTTAAAAAGATCAAGCCCTCAACAAGGTATTGTATTGTACTATATCGTCGCAATTGTCATTGCATTTTTATTATTAAACTTACCGTATGTTCATAAACCAGGTGTAGAAGTAAATCCAATTGACACATTATTTGTTGCCGTATCCGGAATTAGTGTTACTGGATTGTCTCCGATAAGTATTGTCGATACCTATTCTACATTTGGACAATTAATTATCCTCGTGATATTAAATATTGGTGGAATTGGCGTCATGGCAATTGGTACGATGTTATGGGTGGTACTAGGTAAACATATTGGAATTAGAGAACGTCAGTTAATTATGTTAGATAATAACAAAAACACAATGAGTGGTACCGTCAAATTGATTATTGATATTGTAAAATCAATATTTGTAATCGAACTCGTAGGAGCCATGTTATTAGCATTTTACTTTTATCGAGATAATCCAGATTTAAAATATGCAATCATGCAAGGTGTTTTTGTTTCTATTTCTGCCACTACCAATGGTGGATTAGATATTACAGGTAAGTCATTAATTCCTTATGCACATGATTATTTTGTACAAGCGATAGTTATATTTTTAATAATTTTAGGATCAATCGGCTTCCCAGTATTATTAGAAGTTAAAGCTTATATTCAAAATAGGGTTACTAATTTTAGATTTTCATTATTTACTAAAATTACGACATCAACATATTTATTCCTATTTATTGTTGGGGTATTAGCCATTCTATTATTTGAACATAACCATGCGTTCAAAGGATTAAGTTGGCATCAATCGTTATTCTATTCGCTGTTTCAATCAGCGACTACAAGAAGTGCGGGTCTTCAAACAATTGATGTGACAACACTAAGTGACCCCACTAATATTATCATGGGTATTTTAATGTTTATAGGATCTTCGCCAAGTTCGGTTGGTGGCGGTATTCGTACAACAACTTTCGCTATTTTAATTTTGTTTTTAATTAACTTTAGTAATAATGCCGATAAAACATCCATTAAAGTTTACAATAGAGAAGTACACATTATGGATATTCAACGTTCATTTGCAGTATTTACAATGGCGACAATTTTAACATTTTTAGGAATGCTAATTATATCAGCTACTGAAAATGGTAAGCTTACATTTTTACAAGTATTTTTTGAAGTCATGTCTGCATTTGGAACTTGTGGACTATCGCTTGGTGTCACAAGTGATATTAGTGATATTTCTAAGGTCGTACTAATGATACTCATGTTTATAGGACGTGTTGGCTTAATATCATTTATCATTATGATAGCAGGACGTCGAGAACCAGATAAATTCCATTATCCAAAAGAACGTATTCAAATAGGATAATATAATAGCAATCTAAGTTTAGTTAATGTAGATTTTAACTGGAACTTAGATTGCTTTTTTAGTTTGTATTTTTAACTTATTTTATAAGACGATTGGTTTCGAAAATGGTAAACTAGTAACAATGAGAGGTGTAACATGATGGAAAAAAATGAAAACATTAATGTAGAGATTTTAACTACGTCAGATATGCATAGTCATTTCTTAAATGGTGATTATGGTTCAAATATTTATAGAGCTGGTACTTATGTTAACCAAGTAAGAGCACAAAATCATCGCGTCATTTTATTAGATAGTGGCGGAAGTTTAGCTGGCTCGTTAGCGGCCTATTATTATGCTATTGTTGCACCTTATAAACGACATCCAATGATAAAGTTAATGAACAGAATGCATTATGATGCTAGCGGTGTGAGTCCAAGTGAATTCAAGTTTGGTTTATCATTTTTAACTCGTTCAATTGCTTTGGCACGTTTTCCATGGTTATCAGCAAATATTGAATACAATGTTACTAAGGAGCCTTATTTTTCAACTCCATATTGTATTAAACATTTTGGTGACTTAAAAATTGCTATCGTAGGCGTTACAGCAGATGGTTTAATGGAAAATGAGTATTCTGAAATGGAGCAAGATGTATCTATTGAAAAGACATTAGTGGCATCAAAACGATGGATTAGATATATCCATGAAGTTGAAGAGCCGGATTTTTTGATTGTAATTTATCATGGTGGATTGAATAAAATTAGTAATAGTACGAAAAATAAAAAGGCAAGTTCGAATGAAGCTGAAAAATTAATGGAAGAACTCGGTGTTATAGATTTAATGATTACAGCTCATCAGCATCAAACAATAGTCGGTCAAGATCATGAAACGTATTATGTTCAGGCTGGTCAAGATGCAAAAGAGCTTGTACATCTTTCGATTAATTTTAAAAAGAGAACAACAACTTATGATGTTGAAAGCATTGATTCTAAAGTGATTGACTTAAATGAGTATGAAGAGGACCAAGAATTATTAGATTTAACATTCTATGATAGAAAAGCAGTGGCTTATTGGTCACAGGAAATCATAAGTGATAAAGGTTTGATGTTATCAGTAAATGGGTTACAAGATTTAGTCTGTCAAACACATCCATTTTCACAATTATTACATGATGCAATTCACCTTGCATTTGATAATGATATAACATGTGTCCACGTGCCTATGAACGGAGAGAAGGGGTTGAGTGGACAGATTCGAAATGAAGATTTGTATCATGCATACCCATATCCAGATAAGCCAATGGATATGACAATTAGTGGTCAAAATATCAAAGATATATTGGAGTATAGTTATTCACATTTAGATTTTGTTAACGAGCAATTAAGCTTAACAATTATTGATGAAACGTTATGTACAATGTGGCAAGGATTCAATTATGAGATTGATATGAATCAAGAACCTGGGCAACGAGTAATGTTAGATCAAATTGATTTGAGTAAGAGTTATAGAGTTACAATGACTGACTATTGTTATCGTAACTACAAGAATTATTTAAAAAATGCTATTATACATGAATCATACGATGAAACAATGAGTACATTAATTGCAGAGAAGTTAAGAGATCCGAATTATCATATTTCATGTAGTGATAATTTTATAGTTAAAAACAGGTAAATATTGCTATGTAATAAATTAATTATAAGTTCAACAAGTATAAAAACCTTTCTTAGAGAAGATTATCTAGGAAAGGTTTTTAGAATTTTAAAATTGATATAAAAGAACAGTGAAATTCTCATTCATTATATATAAGTAAACAAAAAAGCTAAAATGGTATATACCATTTTAGCAAGTAACGGAAACGGAGGGATTCGAACCCTCGCGCCGCTTTCGCGACCTACACCCTTAGCAGGGGCGCCTCTTCAGCCAACTTGAGTACGTTTCCAATGGCTCCACAGGTAGGACTCGAACCTACGACCGATCGGTTAACAGCCGATAGCTCTACCACTGAGCTACTGTGGATTAATTTGTATGTGTTTGAATATCAAGCACAAATATTATTATAACAAGATTAAGTTAATTTGCAATAGATACCTTAAAAAAATATGCAGAACATTTACACTATATTTATAAAACATTCCGCATATTTTAAAAATAAACAATTTATTTATCTTCAAATAAAGAATAGCGTGTCAATGCTTCAAACACATTCAATGTGGCTTTATTATAATCTATTGGTTGGTCGGGATTTTTTGATATCATGCGAGATTGTTTATCTACCATGTAATAGTAAAAAATGGAATTGTTATATTGATGCCATAAACTGTGGTATGAAACATGAAGAATGATTGATTCATTATTAATAAATGTCACTTTACATTTACGATTTTTTAATTCTTTAATACTTTCGATATAATGCATATTTAACCAAATATTTTCATTTTGTCTGTCAGAATGTGTTGGGAAAAAATAAGTTGGAAATAATGGTGTTAGTAAAATAGGTGGTTTACTAGAAATGCCAGTAATGCGGTTTGTCTCTGCTTTCTTGCCAAGATAAGTATTACCATAAAATTTGCAAGAGCGTTCAATGATTTTCTGGACTTTAAAAGGATTTTGAATACGCGTTTTGTCAAACCGAATTATTTCACTACCGTTTCTTTGATCGTCATCATCAAATGCTGGTCGAATAACCATGTCTCCTTTGCGTATCACATAAATATTTTGAGAATACATAAGCAAAACCTCGCTTTATTAAGTTTTAAACCATTAATATAAAAATACAATTAATGATATAAAGATATTTTATAATAAAATTCTGAGTTGTCAAGTTATTATTTTGGTGAAAATGTACAATAATTTTTAACTAATAGTCAGAATATTCATTGATTTCAAAATTAGAAAAATGTATACTTATTATAAATTAAAGAAAGGTAGTGGTTTCTATGAAATACAATACTAATGTTAAACATACAACTTTAGAAGCGTTTGTCACAACCGTCAATGATTTGGGTATTGAATTAATTATCAATGAAGCACTTCGAGAGGTAAGAAAACGACAGCTCATAGAACTTATAGATGACGCACTCGTCAATAAAGATGAAGCAGCATTTAATCAATATACGGCAGAATACAAAAATTTGGAGGCATTTCTCGGTGAATAACATTGATTCGAATTCCATAACGCAATCATAAAAGGACTATTCTTAACATCTCATACATGTAAGAATAGTCCTTTAATCGTTTATGACATTAATCTAATTAATTCATGTCTATCTATGTCACCGAAATAGTGATATAAATCATATTCTGATAGTGCTTCTTCTATGTGCTCAAAGTCGTGTAGACAGCCAACTAATGCATTTTCAAGATCAGTGACATCTCCGACACCAAAGAAATCACCGAAAATTTTTGCATGTTCGATTTTACCTCGTTTAACATCAAACTTAATTTGTACAAATCCTTTTTCAAATTTTTCCTCGCGTTCAAAGTTATATTTAGGGTTTCTACCATAATTCCATTCCCAAGTTCTATATTTGTCGTTACTTAACTTTTCAATATTTTCCCAATCTTCATCCGTTAATTTATATTCTTCTACTTCAGTTTCTCCAAAGATAGTTTTCAAGATGATTTTTTTAAATTCTTCAATTTCTAAAGGGTCATTTAAAAATTCTTGAATGTTTGCTACTCGTTTACGAACAGATTTAATACCTTTTGATTTAATCTTAGCTGGATTAACTTTTAGTGCATTCTGAACTTCGTCTAAATCACTATTTAACATCAACGTACCATGACTAAACATTCTATTTTTAACTTTAACCATGGCATTCCCTGAGATTTTCGCTTGTCCAACTTGAATATCGTTACGACCAGTTAATTCAGCATTGACGCCTAAAGATTGTAATGCTTGAACAATTGGTTCAGTGAATTTTTGGAAATTGTGGAAACTGTTACCATCATCATCTGTTATGAAACTAAAGTTTAAATTGCCAGTATCATGATAAACAGCGCCACCACCAGAAATTCTTCTTACTACATCGATGTTATGAGCATCTATATATGTCTGATTTACTTCCTCTATCGTATTTTGATTCTTTCCAACAATGATAGATGGTCTATTTATGTAAAATAAAAAGTAACTTTCTTCTGCTGGTAAATTTTTTAAAACATATTCTTCCATTGCTAAGTTTAAAGTTGGATCTGTAATATTATTATTACTAATGAATTTCATTACAATCTCTCCCTTATATCTATATATATTCTCTACTTATTTATGCCTTAACTTTGCTCAAAATGCCAATTATATACTCACAAATCATTCTAAATATCGGCTTAAAGTTACATTTTATTATTTTTGATTGTTAATAGTTTATTTGTTAAGTGAATTTTAGTACAATATAATTTAGTTATGATTTAAGGAGGACTTAAAATGACTGTTGCAGAAGTGGGTAACATTGTTGAGTTTATGGATGGATTAAGAGGTCGTGTTGAAAAAATCAACGATAACTCTGTTATTGTTGACTTAACAATTATGGAAAATTTTAATGACCTTGATTTACCGGAAAAAACTGTTATCAATCATAAACGATATAAGATTGTTGAATAAGAAGGTAAGTTATAATGAATAAAATCTCGAAGGCTTTAACTTGGTTTATTATAAGTTTCATTATATTTCATCTCATATTATTTATTATGTGGGGCGAACACCAAGAATACTGGTATTTATATACAGGTATAATGCTAATTGCTGGTATCAGTTATGTATTTTATCAAAGAGATATTGAATCTAAGCGGTTGCTTACATCAATTGGTGTTGGTATTATTACAGCAATTATTTTAATTATGCTTCAACTTTTATTCTCACTTATAACTTCTAATTTAAGTTATAGTTCATTAATTAAAGAATTAGCAAGAACAGGTGTCAATTGGAAGTGGCAAATGTTAGTAACTTTACTTTTTGTCATTCCATGTCACGAGTTATATATGAGAACTGTTTTACAAAAAGAATTAACACATTTTTCAATACCGAAATGGGTAGCTATATTAATAACTGCAATTTGTTCTAGTTCATTATTTATTTATTTAGATAATTGGTGGATAGTAACATTTATATTTGTTGCACAAGTGATATTATCATTAAGTTATGAGTATACTCGACGTATAGCAACAACATCCGTTGCACAAATTGTAGCTATTATATTGTTATTAATTTTTAATGCTTAAATAAGCTTTTCTTAGACGTATGTGTTCTAAGAAAAGCTTTTTTGCTTAAGAATAGCAATACGAAGATTCGAGGCATGCTTCATTATAGTGGTAATATTTTATAAAAATAGTATAATAATTTGTGGGCAAGTTGAATTGATGGTGGCTATCTGAGTAAAGGGGGGTGGTGCCTATGGCATTACTTAACACTTTTGAAAGGAAAAGCCTATTGTGATATCTATTGCAAACGCATTACATTTAATGTTAAGTTTCGGTATGTTTATCGTCACTTTCATTGGTATAGTAGTAGCAATAATAAATTTAAGCAATAAAAAATAACCATCATTTCAAAACTTTGACATAGAATGATGGTTAAAGAAAATCTCATTTAGTCACCGTCTTTTTAACGGGCTCATTAGGCGACATGTTCCTGCATGTCGTCTTTTTACATTTTTATAGTAACATATCTTTTATTTAATTGTCTATTTTTATTAGATGTGTAACAAAATTTTGAAGTATTTTCCGTATATTGCCTGCTAAACATGTCAGATTTGAAAGGAAAATCATACTGTGGTAGAAATCAATTATGATTATATGGTAGTACTTATAAATAAGTGATTTCTATTGAATATGTAATGAAGTTCATATATTAATATAACTTTCATTGATATAGAAGTCGCAATGATTAATTTAAACAATAAAAAACAACCATCATTTCAAAACTTTGACAACGAATGATGGTTAAAGAAAATCTCATTTAGTCACCGTCTTTTTAACGGGTTCAATAGGGGACATGTTCCTGCATGTCGTCTATTTATGCACTGCGCAATTTAACAATAATACAATTATACTTTGATGTCCATTTAACATAAAGTGGTTGAAATTTGTAGCAAATAAATTAACCTTGAATATTTTCAGAAAATTCTGTATAAATAACGAAAAAGAGATATGGATTAAATATGAAGAGGTGTTTTTATAGAAGAATAAAATTTTTGGCACTATATTATATTTAACTTTAGCACTTGGATTATCAACAGCAGCTTATGCATCTACAGAATACGCAGAAGGAGGCACTTGGAGTCACGGTGTCGGCAGTAAGTATGTTTGGTCTTATTATTATCATGGTCATAAAGGACATGGTGCAACAGCTATTGGAAAATATAGATCATTTAGTGGTTATACAAGAGCTGGTGTAAAAGCAAAAGCATCAGCTACTAAACATAATTGCTGGGTCAATAGAGCGTATTATAACATTTATTAAATACTAAAAAATCATAGAAAATAAACAACGCAAGAGGTACAACATGAAATGGTTCAAATTAATACTTGATGTTACAACCTTCATTCTGATTGCTATATTGTTATTTGTTTATACATATAAAGAAAACGAAGAAATATTGCCTGATACTAAATACCCTATAGCGGTAACTGACTGGAATAAAAAATATAGTAAAAATGAGATTTATAAACGTATAAATCAATTCGCTAAAAATGAGAACGTAGCAATCTATAAATCAACTTCAAATTATACAAACAAAAACGTAGATAAAGATATATATGTATTTAATAAATCAAAAGCAACAACTATCACTCCTTTTAACGCTAAATATAACATTCATTATTTAAGTGACGACGAATTATTAAAAAAGATATCAAAGGAAGTTATTTTGTAAAAGACAAAAATTTTGACGTGTCTAAATTCATAAATTTTTTAAAAGAATATGGTGTTACTGCTGAATCATACAAAATAGATCATATGATGATTGCCGTTGGTGTCATTAAACAAATGAATATAGAAGTTCCGTTATCCGCACTTTTAATCGTTTATTTTATTTATTATATTTTCGAAAAGAACATTAATTTCAAAGCGTATGCGATTAAGTATTTAAATGGTTTTACATTAAGAAAAATAATTTTTGAAAATTTTTCAAAAAAATGCACGTATTGGGTAACGTTAATCATAAGTCAAATTCTTTTAACTACAAGTGTACTTTGGATATTAAATTACACGGGTAATTTAGATTTATTCATATTAAGATTAGTTCTGCTTTCATGTCTTTTCATTTTAACGATTAGTGTTATTAATTTATGGACTTTCTTAATG
>NZ_JACYVY010000048.1:0-13479 GCF_017151825.1 Staphylococcus sp. EG-SA-18 | reverse complement strand
CACTTATAGCGTACCACATTTAAATGCGAAAAAGTATTTTATAAAAATGAATTTTAATAACTTTATTTAAGAGTTTGATAAGATTTTGTAAATTTTTCGTTAAATTGCCCATTTCAAACATATATTTATCCTATAATTCAAGAAGAAATTTATTTTAAAAGGAGCCTCACAAAATGAAAAAAATATATAAGTCATTAACTGTCTCTGCAATTGTTGCAACGGTATCATTAAGTGCTTTACCGCAATCTTTAGCTATAACGCATGAATCGCAACCTACAAAGCAACAGCGAACGGTATTATTCGATCGTTCTCATGGTCAAACAGCTGGTGCTGCAGATTGGGTTAGTGATGGTGCATTTTCAGATTATGCGGATTCAATACAAAAACAAGGTTATGACGTTAAAGCTATTGATGGTCATTCGAACATAACAGAAGCAAGTTTGAAAAGTTCTAAAATATTTGTAATTCCTGAGGCTAATATTCCTTTCAAAGAATCAGAACAGGCAGCAATTGTTAACTATGTGAAACAAGGTGGCAATGTTGTCTTTATTTCAGATCATTACAATGCTGACCGAAATTTAAATCGTATTGATTCATCAGAGGCAATGAATGGTTATCGACGTGGAGCATATGAAGATATGTCGAAAGGTATGAATGCAGAAGAAAAAAGTTCTACTGCAATGCAAGGTGTGAAAAGTTCAGATTGGTTATCTACAAACTTTGGCGTACGTTTTCGATATAATGCACTAGGTGATTTAAATACGAGCAATATTGTTTCTTCAAAAGAGAGTTTCGGTATTACTGAAGGTGTGAAATCTGTCTCTATGCATGCCGGATCAACATTAGCAATTACTAATCCAGAGAAAGCAAAAGGTATTGTGTATACACCAGAACAATTGCCAGCGAAAAGTAAATGGTCACATGCTGTAGATCAAGGTATTTATAATGGGGGCGGTAAAGCAGAAGGCCCCTATGTAGCAATTTCTAAAGTTGGAAAAGGTAAAGCAGCATTTATCGGTGATTCATCACTTGTGGAAGATAGTTCGCCCAAATATGTAAGAGAAGATAATGGAGAAAAGAAGAAAACATATGATGGTTTTAAAGAACAAGACAACGGTAAGCTATTAAATAATATAACGGATTGGATGTCTAAAGATAGTGATGGGAAATCACTTAAGGCGAGTGGACTAACATTAGATACAAAGACTAAGTTGCTTGATTTTGAACGACCAGAGCGTTCAACTGAGCCTGAAAAAGAGCCATGGTCACAACCGCCGAGTGGTTATAAATGGTATGATCCAACAACATTTAAAGCAGGTAGTTATGGCAGCGAAAAAGGCGCAGATCCTCAGCCAAACACACCAGATGATCATACGCCACCAAATCAGAACGAAAAAGTAACATTTGATATCCCGCAAAATGTTTCTGTAAATGAGCCATTTGAAATGACAATACATTTAAAAGGATTTGAAGCAAATCAAACACTTGAAAATCTTAGAGTTGGTATTTACAAAGAAGGCGGACGTCAAATCGGACAATTTTCAAGTAAAGATAACGATTATAACCCACCAGGTTACAGTACTTTGCCAACAGTTAAAGCAGATGAAAACGGAAATGTCACAATTAAGGTCAATGCTAAAGTACTTGAAAGTATGGAAGGTTCAAAGATTCGTTTAAAACTCGGTGACAAAACCTTGATTACAACAGACTTCAAATAAATATATAATAGAAATAAGAAAGATGTTTGTGATTGAAGGAGTGAGTGAGGATGTCAAACATAGCATTTTATGTCGTGAGTGACGTACATGGTTATATTTTCCCAACAGATTTTACGAGTAGAAATCAATATCAACCTATGGGATTGTTACTAGCGAATCATGTTATAGAACAAGACAGAAGGCAGTATGACCAAAGTTTTAAAATAGATAATGGTGATTTTTTGCAAGGGTCACCATTTTGTAATTACTTAATCGCGCATAGCGGCAGTAGCCAGCCTTTAGTTGATTTTTATAATCGAATGGCATTCGACTTTGGTACGCTTGGTAATCATGAATTTAATTATGGATTGCCATACTTAAAAGACACTTTACGCAGACTCAATTATCCAGTTTTGTGCGCTAATATATATGAAAATGATAGTACATTGACTGATAACGGTGTGAAGTATTTTCAGGTTGGAGATCAAACTGTTGGTGTGATAGGTTTAACGACACAATTTATTCCCCATTGGGAACAACCAGAGCATATTCAGTCACTTACGTTTCATAGTGCTTTTGAAATACTTCAACAATACTTACCTGAAATGAAGCGACATGCAGATATCATTGTGGTTTGTTACCATGGTGGATTTGAAAAGGATTTAGAAAGTGGTACGCCGACCGAAGTATTAACGGGTGAAAATGAGGGATATGCCATGTTAGAAGCGTTTTCTAAAGATATAGATATCTTTATTACGGGTCACCAACATCGACAAATTGCTGAAAGGTTTAAGCAAACGGCTGTGATTCAACCTGGTACGAGAGGTACAACTGTAGGCAGAGTAGTCTTGAGTACTGATGAATATGAAAATCTATCCGTTGAATCATGTGAATTACTTCCTGTTATAGATGATTCCACATTTACTATTGATGAAGATGACCAACATTTACGAAAGCAGTTAGAGGACTGGTTAGATTACGAAATTACTACATTGCCATATGATATGACGATTAATCATGCATTTGAGGCACGTGTGGCACCGCATCCTTTTACAAATTTTATGAATTACGCTTTATTAGAAAAAAGTGACGCAGATGTTGCCTGTACAGCTTTGTTTGATTCTGCTAGTGGTTTCAAGCAAGTCGTGACGATGCGAGATGTTATTAACAATTACCCATTTCCAAATACATTTAAAGTTTTAGCTGTAAGTGGTGCCAAACTTAAAGAAGCCATTGAACGATCAGCAGAATATTTTGACGTGAAAAATGATGAAGTTAGTGTGAGCGCAGACTTCCTTGGACCCAAACCACAACACTTTAATTATGATATATATGGTGGCGTAAGTTATACCATTCATGTTGGAAGACCAAAGGGACAACGTGTGAGCAATATGATGATTCAAGGTCACGCAGTTGATTTAAAGCAGACATATACAATTTGTGTAAATAATTATCGTGCAGTTGGCGGTGGTCAGTATGATATGTTTATCGACGCGCCAGTTGTGAAAGATATTCAAGTTGAAGGCGCACAATTACTTATTGATTTTTTATCAAATAATAATTTGATGCGTATCCCGCAAGTTGTTGATTTTAAAGTTGAAAAGTGACGGATATATGAAAAACTTACTTGATTTTAATCGGGTAAGTTTTTGTTTAAAGCGAGAAAGTATTATCTTTAGACGACGTGATTGAAATGTCACGTCCTGTCAAAATGAATAGTTTATTAAAGTTGTATTTTGATAGAAATTTACTGACACCACAAAAATTATTGAATTATTTAAAAGTTGATGAAACATTTTTGAATCATCTAGCAGGTATTAATTTAAAACTCTTTAAGGATTATGTTAATGAAAATAGAGAATATAATATAACGAATCTATATAAATAAGGCACTAATATTTAAACCTCGAGCTGAAAAGATCATCATTTCAGTTCGAGGTTTTTTATTTTATCCTCTTTGTATGGGTATTCTTTTACTTGAAATTTGTTTTCCTGTTTTTTTATTGTAAATTTTTATTACATAGTATCCTAAGTTATATCCTGACATTTGTTCTCCAGTATTTTTAGTTTTTTAGTAGGAACATAATGGTATTTTTTTGCTGTTAGTGGAACATATTTTTTAGGGTTTTGAATTTCGTTTCATCCATGTGTAAAACTGGATACTCTAATATCCGGTAATAGCCGGTTAAATTGACATAGGATGTCACTAGCTATTCCAAAATTGTCTTTTGACGCTATAACGATTGTTGGGAATCTTAGCATGTCTAACGCAGAGAGACTTTCACATTTTATGAGTACTAATCCTGAAGTTCGGCTTTGGGATATTTTACAAACAAACTTTAAAGCTAAAGCTCTTAAAGAAAAAGTTTATATTGAATATGACAAAATAAAAGCAACTCTTTGGAATAGACGTAGTATGCGCGTTGAATTTAATCCTAATAAGCTTTCGCATGATGAAGTGCTTTGGTTAAAACAAAATATCATCAGTTATTTGGACGATGTTAGTTTTACGAGATTAGATTTGGCTTTTGATTTTGAATTTGATTTAAATGACTATTATGCATTGTCAGATAAGTCGGCAAAGAAAACTATATTTTATGGACGTAATGTAAAACCAGAAACAAAATATTTTGGTGTGCGTAATAGTGATAGGTTTATTCGGATTTATAATAAAAACAAGAACGTAAAGATAATGCAGATGTTGAAATTGATTCAACATTTCTATGGCGTGTGGAAATTGAATTAAAACGAGATATGGTTGATTGTTGGAAAGATTGTTTTGATGATTTGCATATTTTAAAACCGAATTTAAAAATGATTGAAAATATACAAGAACGAGCAATGCTTCATTTATTAACTCACGAAGAAGAGGAATGGGGAAATTTAGAAAGACGTACTAAAAATAAATATAGAGATAAGTTGAAAAATATAGCGTCTATTGATTTGACAGATTTAATGAAAATATCTTTAAGAGGAAATGAAAACCAATTGCAAAAACAAATCGACTTTTGGTTGAATTAATTATTATAACTAAAGAACTATGTTCAATTTATGTGCAATCATGCTTTTTTGTCCCCACGTTTTGAACATGTTTGGCACCGCCAAACCACTCATTTTTTGCAAAATTTTGCAAAAAAATGGGGACATGTTCACTTATGCTCATCTACTTAAAATAAGTATTTTTTTGTTGGTTTTTAAAAGTAGTTGAAATGTTTATAATAATATTGAAAGATATTTCTGTTTTCCTTTTGAATAATAAACTTAAAAGAGAATATAAAATAATGCTTATTAAAATTAGGGGTGGAAATATGAAAAGAGATTTTTTTGAAAAGTGGTCGTTTATTTTAAATTTAATTTTATTTTGTGCTTTTTTGTTTTTAGTGGTTCTGATGTTTTATAAGGATGTCGATTTGATTTATATTTTTTGTACATTATTAATATCATTATTACCTTTGCTAAATATTATAAAAAGATATAAGAAAAAGACGGATAATTAATCCGTCTTTTTTTATGAAAAGAATAGGCTGGGAAATAAATCAATCTTCTATGATCTACGAAGTTATATTGGCAGTAATTGACTGAACGAAAATGCGCTTGTAATAAGCTTTTTTCAATTCTAGTCAGGGGCCCCAACACAGAGAATTTCGAAAAGAAATTCTACAGGCAATGCGAGTTGGGGCGGGGCCCCAACAAAGAGAAATTGGATTCCCAATTTCTACAGACAATGCAAGTTGGGGTGGGACGGCGAAATAAATTTTGCGAAAATATCATTTCTGTCCCACTCCCCAGAAAAGGTTCTACCATTGTCAAAAAAATGCATCTCTACATGTTAGAGTAAATATTGGTCAGCCAACCAAAATAATCAACACGAGGAGATGCTATTTAATGTCATCTGACACAAACAGTTTAGCACATACGAAATGGAATTGTAAGTAACATATTGTCTTTGCACCTAAATACAGAAGACAAGCGATATATGGAAAAATAAAAAAAGATATAGGGATTATATTACGTCAATTATATGAAAGAAAAGGTGTAGAGATAATTGAAGCAGAGGTATGTAAAGATCATATCCATATGTTAGTAAGTATACCACCCAAACTTGGGGTATCATCATTTGTTGGCTATTTAAAAGGAAAAGTAATTTAATGATATTTGATAGACATGCTAACTTAAAGTATAGATATGGAAATAGAAAGTTTTGGTGTAAAGGATTTTATGTGGATACAGTAGGTAGAAATAAAAAAGTGATTGAAAATTATATTCGTAATCAATTACAAGAGGATATCGTTGCAGATGAAATCTCAATGGAAGAATATTTAGATCCTTTCACTGGAGAGAAAAATAAAAAAAGAAAGAAAAAAGAGTAAACCTTTAGGATTGCTGGAATAGTAGTGCAGTTGGCTGACTTGTCAGTGCCCTTTTAGGGCTGGCCAGTAAGGAAGGCTTATAGCCGCAGAACAAACCACCCGTTCACACGGGTGGTTTTTATTTGTAACATCTGTTGATAGGTATCGACAAGGACCTTTTAATGTTGTGTTTTGTGCGATATAACAAGCTTTTTAGGCTATTAAAGAATATTCAGAATTAAATATATAATTATGAATAAATTATGTCATTGAAAAAATTATGATTATAAAATCATTCTAAAAACACCGAAATAACAATGATTTCATGAAAACATTTATTTTAAAATTTGATATTTGTTCAAATAATATTCGAAATTAAACTTTTTTGCATAGAATTTTCTTTATATCCTGAGAGACATGTACTATAATGTTTGTGAAATAATTCACAAAGTATAAAGGAGTGGTTGTATATGTTAACTATACCTGAAAAAGAAAATCGTGGATCGAAAGAACAAGAAGTGGCAATTATGATTGATGCTCTAGCTGACAAAGGGAAAAAAGCATTAGAAGCATTATCTAAAAAGTCACAAGAAGAAATTGATCATATTGTTCATCAAATGAGCTTAGCAGCTGTTGATCAACATATGGTGCTAGCAAAATTAGCACATGAAGAAACTGGAAGAGGTATATACGAAGATAAAGCGATTAAAAATTTATACGCTTCTGAATATATATGGAATTCAATAAAAGACAATAAGACAGTAGGGATTATTGGTGAAGATAAAGAAAAAGGATTAACGTATGTAGCGGAACCAATTGGTGTTATTTGTGGTGTTACGCCAACAACAAATCCTACGTCGACAACTATTTTTAAAGCGATGATTGCAATTAAGACAGGAAATCCAATCATTTTTGCATTCCATCCAAGTGCACAAGAATCGTCGAAGCGTGCAGCAGAAGTTGTATTAGAAGCGGCAATGAAGGCAGGTGCACCTAAAGATATTATTCAGTGGATTGAAGTGCCTTCTATCGAAGCAACAAAACAATTAATGAATCACAAAGGTATTGCATTAGTTCTAGCAACAGGTGGTTCGGGCATGGTTAAGTCTGCATATTCAACTGGCAAACCGGCATTAGGTGTGGGACCAGGTAACGTGCCGTCTTACATTGAAAAAACAGCACACATTAAACGTGCAGTAAATGATATCATTGGTTCAAAAACATTTGATAATGGTATGATTTGTGCTTCTGAACAAGTTGTAGTCATTGATAAAGAAATTTATAAAGATGTTACTAATGAATTTAAAGCACATCAAGCATACTTTGTTAAAAAAGATGAATTACAACGCTTAGAAAATGCAATTATGAATGAACAAAAAACAGGTATTAAGCCTGATATTGTCGGTAAATCTGCAGTTGAAATAGCTGAATTAGCAGGTATACCTGTCCCCGAAAATACAAAACTTATCATAGCCGAAATTAGCGGTGTAGGTTCAGACTATCCGTTATCTCGTGAAAAATTATCTCCAGTATTAGCCTTAGTAAAAGCCCAATCTACAAAACAAGCATTTCAAATTTGTGAAGACACACTACATTTTGGTGGATTAGGACACACAGCCGTTATCCATACAGAAGATGAAACATTACAAAAAGATTTTGGACTAAGAATGAAAGCTTGTCGTGTACTTGTAAATACACCATCAGCGGTTGGAGGTATTGGTGATATGTATAACGAATTGATTCCGTCTTTAACATTAGGTTGTGGTTCGTACGGTAGAAACTCAATTTCACATAATGTTAGTGCGACAGATTTATTAAACATTAAAACGATTGCTAAACGACGTAATAATACTCAAATTTTCAAGGTGCCTGCTCAAATTTATTTTGAAGAAAATGCAATCATGAGTCTAACAACAATGGACAAGATTGAAAAAGTGATGATTGTCTGTGACCCTGGTATGGTAGAATTCGGTTATACAAAAACAGTTGAGAATGTATTAAGACAAAGAACGGAACAGCCTCAAATTAAAATATTTAGCGAAGTCGAACCGAACCCATCAACTAATACAGTATATAAAGGTCTGGAAATGATGGTTGATTTCCAACCGGATACAATCATTGCACTTGGTGGTGGTTCAGCGATGGATGCTGCAAAAGCAATGTGGATGTTCTTTGAACACCCTGAGACATCATTCTTCGGTGCTAAACAAAAGTTCCTAGACATCGGTAAACGTACTTATAAAATAGGCATGCCTGAAAATGCGACGTTCATTTGTATCCCTACGACATCAGGTACAGGTTCAGAAGTAACACCATTTGCAGTTATCACAGATAGTGAAACAAATGTAAAATATCCGTTGGCTGATTTTGCTTTAACACCTGACGTTGCAATTATTGACCCTCAATTTGTGATGAGTGTGCCAAAAAGCGTTACAGCAGATACAGGAATGGATGTACTAACGCATGCAATGGAATCATATGTATCTGTAATGGCTTCAGACTACACAAGAGGTTTGAGTCTACAAGCGATTAAATTGACGTTCGAATATTTAAAATCATCTGTTGAAAAGGGTGATAAAGTTTCAAGAGAGAAAATGCATAACGCATCAACTTTGGCTGGTATGGCATTTGCAAATGCATTCTTAGGCATTGCACACTCAATTGCGCATAAAATTGGTGGCGAATATGGTATTCCGCATGGTAGAGCGAATGCGATATTACTACCGCATATTATCCGTTATAATGCCAAAGACCCGCAAAAACATGCGTTATTCCCTAAATATGAGTTCTTCAGAGCAGATACAGATTATGCAGATATTGCCAAATTCTTAGGATTAAAAGGTAATACGACAGAAGCACTTGTAGAATCATTAGCTAAAGCTGTCTACGAATTAGGTCAATCAGTCGGAATTGAAATGAATTTGAAATCACAAGGTGTGTCTGAAGAAGAATTAAATGAGTCAATTGATAGAATGGCAGAGCTCGCATTTGAAGATCAATGTACAACTGCTAATCCTAAAGAAGCACTAATCAGTGAAATCAAAGATATCATTCAAACATCATATGATTATAAGCAATAATCTATCTGATAATAATCATCTAACTCACCTGAAATTACAAAAGTAAAAAATGCCACATAAACTTTAAGTCGATAATCATTATACGGTTATCGGCTTTTATTTATTGCCAAATCTTCAGAGAGATACAAACTAGACAATCATTTTTTTAAATAAAGAAAATATTAAGATTGATACTCATTTCACAAACTATTACTACTTTAGAGTATAATTATTTTTAATTTCATATAAATGAAAAGTAGAAAATAATGCGGTTTAAAAGTAATTAATTGTTTAAACGATATGTAAATACTATATATATAATACCAATTTTAATGAAAATTTTTAAGGGAGGTAAATAATGGAAAGTACATTAGAATTAACAAAAATTAAAGAAGTATTACAAAAAAACTTGAAGATTTTAATTATTTTACCGCTATTATTTTTAATTATTAGCGCTATTGTTACATTTTTCGTCTTATCACCTAAATATCAAGCTAATACTCAAATCTTAGTGAATCAAACTAAGGGTGACAATCCTCAGTTTATGGCACAAGAGGTTCAAAGTAATATTCAACTTGTAAATACGTATAAAGAAATTGTTAAAAGTCCTAGAATTTTAGATGAGGTGTCAAAGGACTTAAATGATAAGTATTCACAATCTAAATTGTCGAGTATGTTGACAATTACAAACCAAGAAAATACGCAACTTATCAACATCCAAGTTAAAAGTGGTCATAAACAAGATTCGGAAAAAATTGCGAATAGCTTCGCTAAAGTTACAAGTAAACAAATTCCGAAGATTATGAGTGTGGATAACGTATCAATTTTATCTAAAGCAGACGGTACAGCAGTTAAAGTCGCACCAAAAACTGTAGTGAATCTAATCGGTGCATTCTTTTTAGGATTAGTTGTCGCGCTTATATATATCTTCTTCAAAGTAATTTTCGATAAGCGAATTAAAGATGAAGAAGATGTAGAGAAAGAATTAGGATTGCCTGTATTGGGTTCAATTCAAAAATTTAATTAAGGATGGTTGCTACTTATGTCAAAAAAGGAAAATACGACAACAACACTATTTGTGTATGAAAAACCAAAATCAACAATTAGTGAAAAGTTTCGAGGTATACGTTCAAACATCATGTTTTCAAAAGCAAATGGTGAAGTAAAGCGCTTATTGGTTACTTCTGAAAAGCCTGGTGCAGGTAAAAGTACAGTTGTATCGAATGTAGCGATTACTTATGCACAAGCAGGCTATAAGACATTAGTTATTGATGGCGATATGCGTAAGCCAACACAAAACTATATTTTTAATGAGCAAAATAATAATGGACTATCAAGCTTAATCATTGGTCGAACGACTATGTCAGAAGCAATTACGTCGACAGAAATTGAAAATTTAGATTTGCTAACAGCTGGCCCTGTACCTCCAAATCCATCTGAGTTAATAGCTTCAGAAAGGTTTAAAGAATTAGTTGATCTGTTTAATAAACGTTACGACATTATTATTGTCGATACACCGCCAGTTAATACTGTGACTGATGCACAACTATATGCGCGTGCTATTAAAGATAGTTTGTTAGTAATTGATAGTGAAAAAAATGATAAAAATGAAGTTAAAAAAGCAAAAGCACTTATGGAAAAAGCAGGCAGTAACATTCTAGGTGTCATTTTGAACAAGACAAAGGTCGATAAATCTTCTAGTTATTATCACTATTATGGAGATGAATAAGTATGATTGATATTCATAACCATATATTGCCTAATATCGATGACGGTCCGACAAATGAAACAGAGATGCTGGATCTTTTAAAACAAGCGACAACACAAGGTGTTACAGAAATCATTGTAACATCACATCACTTACATCCTCGATATACCACACCTATAGAAAAAGTGAAATCATGTTTAAACCATATTGAAAGCTTAGAGGAAGTACAAGCACTAAATCTAAAGTTTTATTATGGTCAGGAAATAAGAATTACCGATCAAATCCTTAATGATATTGATCGAAAAGTTATTACCGGTATTAATGATTCACGCTATTTACTAATAGAATTTCCATCAAATGAAGTTCCACACTATACTGATCAATTATTTTTCGAATTACAGAGTAAAGGCTTTGTACCGATTATTGCACATCCAGAGCGGAATAAAGCAATAAGTCAAAACCTTGACATACTATACGATTTAATTAACAAAGGTGCTTTAAGTCAAGTGACAACGGCGTCATTAGCGGGTATTTCCGGTAGAAAAATTAGAAAATTAGCAATTCAAATGATTGAAAACAATCTGACACATTTCATCGGTTCAGATGCGCATAACACAGAAATCAGACCGTTCTTAATGAAAGACTTATTTAATGATAAGAAATTACGTGATTATTATGAAGATATGAACGGATTTATTAGTAATGCGAAGTTAGTTGTTGATGATAAAAAAATTCCTAAACGAATGCCACAACAAGATTATAAACAGAAAAGATGGTTTGGGTTATAAACAGCAAATGAGGGGTTTTATGGCACATTTATCTGTGAAATTGCGGCTTTTAATACTAGCATTAATCGATTCACTGATAGTGACATTTTCAGTATTCGTAAGTTATTACATTTTAGAACCGTATTTCAAAACATATTCTGTCAAATTATTAATATTGGCAGCTATATCACTATTCATATCGCATCATATTTCAGCATTTATTTTTAAAATGAAATTGATATACTTAATAATTTGTTTGGTAATCAAAATATTGCTTTAGATACTGCTTTATCCATAAGAATGTATTATGCGTTGTTTTTAAACAAACCTATTATTACAACAGACGATACATTCACCGCTACAGAAGCTAATAAATTCGGACTGGGTTTTAGTATTAATCCAGAAAATTTAAAAGGTATTGGTGATGAATTGATGGATTGGTATAACAATTTGGATGTAATGGACATTAATCATAAAAGAGAAGCTTATAGAAACGATGTAATTGAAAATAATAAACAGTTCTATCAAGAGATAGGCAGGATATTTAATGAATAAGATATATAATGTCACTTCATATGTTATTGCCATTTTAATGTTTCCTTGCCTTATGTTAGGTGATAAACCTTTATTATTTTTAGCACCTATAAGTTATGGAGTAGGAAAGCTCTTTATAAGCTTCTCGAATAATCCGAATTTTAAATTTTCGAAAATTGTATACGATGTTTTAGGTTTTCTTAGATTAGTATTTATACCTGCTATGATAGTGTTTTTCCAGGATTCAACTATAGATAATTTACCATTAGGACAAGCTTATTTTAATCAAGCGGTTATTTATATGAGTGTGGAGTTTATCATAGGCTCGCTATTTATATTGATACTATCTAAATTATTCAAACATGAAGTGGTATCAAGAAATAGCTTTACACTTTCTGGATCATCAATTTATTACATTGTGTTTGGTCTTGTTATTTGTGGGATTTTTGTAGCTTTTCCCGAAGTGCGCAAAAACATATCATTTTTAATTATTAAAACAGATGCAATGGGAAGAGGAACCGAAGCAACAAGTGGTTTAAATGTTCTTTTTGTAATGCTATTTCAACTTGCCTTAGCGTTATTATTCTTAATAATCGCATATGCTTCATATAAAAAGTATAAAGAGAATCCTAAAATTATTTATGTTGTATTACCGCTAGCTATAGGAATTTTAAATATTAGTTTAATTGTTGGTGAAAGAAGAAGTTATCAACTTTATACAATGGTTGCTGTTTTAACAGTGGTGTCAATCTTGTTTTCTAAGCATAAAAGACGTATCAATATCATTATTATATCTGTAGGTATTTTCGTATTAGCATTGATGACACTATATAAAGAATTGTATGTGTTTAATTATAGTTCATATAGCGAGGCGTTAAATAGTACAAGTGTAAGTAATCTTAAAATAGTTGACACGTTGCAGTCATATTTTTATGGACCTAGCAATATTGCAGCTTCTATAGACTATTTGAATTACTATAATGGTTCGTTCAAACAATATTTATTTGATAATACCAGAGCTGTTTTTGGGTTTAATTTCTTTTTAGATAAAAAGCAGTTGATTACTAGCCAACTTTTTAACCAATTGATATATGGTAGTAAACAATTGACTGGTCATCTAATTTCGAGTGCTGGATATGGAATTATTTATTTTGGACCCTTATTCTTCTATTTGAATTTAATTGCAAATATCTTTTTTGCATTTCTGAGTGAGTATATTATTCGGAAGAGTCATTCGTTAGAAGTGATATTTATTGGTACATATATTTATATGAGACTTATTACGAGTATTTTTAGTCACCCGACACCATTAATCACATTGATTTCTATGATTTTAGTTGTATATGTTATAGCTATTATCCCAGG
>NZ_JACYVY010000047.1:0-13686 GCF_017151825.1 Staphylococcus sp. EG-SA-18 | reverse complement strand
TGGAGCCGTTCTTATGGACCTACATGATGAATGGATTTATTCTTCAAGAAAATACATCAATTTTGATAAGTAGAAATGGTAAAAACATTGTATAGCATTTTACACAGGAGTCTGGACTTGACTAAAAGTTACTATTTATTATTATAAACAAATACTTTCCATTCGCTCTCAATTCCTTTCTTATTTATTCTTTTAGATAAATGCAAACAATTGACGATCTTATCAATTTAACTCAATTGAATAAAGTATAATACAATTCAATTTTAATCCCCTTAATGTTTTTGTAAACTCTAATCTTTACAAAAACTTTTTAATTTATTTATATATTCTTATTGACTTAAAAATTTTTAGTGTTATATTTAACTTGTAAATAAATTTTTTGGAGGTTTTTAGATGAAAGGTAAATTTTTAAAAGTTAGTTCTTTATTCGTTGCAACTTTGACAACAGCGACACTTGTGAGTTCTCCAGCAGCAAACGCGTTATCTTCAAAGGCTATGGACAATCATCCGCAACAATCACAGTCAAGCAAACAGCAAACACCTAAGATTCAAAAAGGCGGTAACCTTAAACCATTAGAACAACGTGAACACGCAAATGTTATATTACCAAATAACGATCGTCACCAAATCACAGATACAACGAATGGTCATTATGCACCCGTAACTTATATTCAAGTTGAAGCACCTACTGGTACATTTATTGCTTCCGGTGTAGTTGTAGGTAAAGATACTCTTTTAACAAATAAACACGTCGTAGATGCTACGCACGGTGATCCTCATG
Organism: Staphylococcus sp. EG-SA-18; assembly: GCF_017151825.1. Taxonomy (NCBI): domain Bacteria; kingdom Bacillati; phylum Bacillota; class Bacilli; order Caryophanales; family Staphylococcaceae; genus Staphylococcus; species Staphylococcus sp. EG-SA-18. The sequence continues at coordinate 12,905 of NZ_JACYVY010000047.1, read as the reverse complement.
CTTTAAAAGCATTCCCTTCTGCAATTAACCAAGACAATTATCCAAATGGTGGTTTCACTGCTGAACAAATCACTAAATATTCAGGCGAAGGTGATTTAGCAATAGTTAAATTCTCCCCTAATGAGCAAAACAAACATATTGGTGAAGTAGTTAAACCAGCAACAATGAGTAATAATGCTGAAACACAAGTTAACCAAAATATTACTGTAACAGGATATCCTGGTGATAAACCTGTAGCAACAATGTGGGAAAGTAAAGGAAAAATCACTTACCTCAAAGGCGAAGCTATGCAATATGATTTAAGTACAACTGGTGGTAACTCAGGTTCACCTGTATTTAATGAAAAAAATGAAGTGATCGGAATTCATTGGGGCGGTGTACCAAATGAATTTAATGGTGCGGTATTTATTAATGAAAATGTACGCAACTTCTTAAAACAAAATATTGAAGATATCCATTTTGCCAACGATGACCAACCTAATAACCCAGATAATCCTGATAACCCTAACAATCCTGATAACCCTAACAATCCTGATAACCCTAACAATCCTGATAACCCTAACAATCCTAACAACCCTGATAATCCAGACAATGGCGATAACAATAATTCAGACAACCCTGACGCTGCATAAACTTCATCTTAATTTAGATTTAGTAAATAGAAGCAAAGTCTTAGCAACGCAAAATATTTTGATTTAAATGGAGGGTATTATATGAATAGTTCATATAAATCTAGAGTATTCAATATTATAAGCATCATAATGGTTTCAATGCTTATTTTATCACTAGGCGCATTTGCTAATAACAATAAAGCCAAAGCCGATTCACACTCTAAACAGCTAGAAATTAATGTTAAGAGTGACAAAGTACCTCAAAAAGTAAAAGATCTAGCACAACAACAATTTGCTGGTTATGCTAAAGCATTAGATAAACAAAGTAATGCAAAAACTGGTAAATATGAACTTGGCGAAGCTTTTAAAATTTATAAATTTAATGGTGAAGAAGATAATAGTTACTATTATCCAGTTATAAAAGACGGTAAAATTGTTTATACTTTAACACTTAGCCCTAAAAATAAAGATGATTTAAACAAATCAAAAGAAGACATGAATTACAGTGTTAAAATTTCAAACTTCATCGCTAAAGATTTAGACCAAATTAAAGATAAAAATTCAAATATCACTGTTCTTACTGATGAAAAAGGATTTTATTTTGAAGAAGATGGCAAAGTTAGATTAGTAAAAGCTACGCCACTACCTGGTAATGTAAAAGAAAAAGAAAGTGCTAAAACAGTTTCATCAAAATTGAAACAAGAGTTAAAAAATACAGTAACACCTACTAAAGTTGAAGAAAACGAAGCGATACAAGAAGATCAAGTTCAATATGAAAATACATTAAAAAACTTCAAAATTAGAGAACAACAATTCGATAACTCATGGTGTGCAGGATTTAGTATGGCAGCATTATTAAATGCAACTAAAAATACAGACACTTATAATGCACATGATATTATGCGTACATTATACCCTGAAGTAAGTGAGCAAGACCTTCCTAATTGCTCAACATTCCCTAATCAAATGATTGAATACGGTAAATCACAAGGCAGAGATATTCATTATCAAGAAGGCGTACCATCATATGAACAAGTTGATCAACTTACAAAAGATAATGTAGGAATTATGATTCTTGCACAAAGTGTATCTCAAAACCCTAATGATCCACATTTAGGACATGCCCTAGCAGTTGTTGGTAATGCTAAAATTAATGACCAAGAAAAACTTATTTACTGGAATCCTTGGGATACAGAATTATCAATCCAAGATGCAGATTCAAGCCTATTACATTTATCATTCAATCGTGATTATAACTGGTATGGTTCAATGATAGGTTACTAAAAAGTAATATAGATATTGATTAAAGGCAGGTAAAACTATGTATCAACTACAATTTATAAATTTAGTTTACGACACAACCAAACTCACACATCTAGAACAAACCAATATCAATTTATTCATTGGTAATTGGAGTAATCATCAATTACAAAAATCAATTTGTATACGTCATGGCGATGATACAAGTCACAATCAATATCATATTCTTTTTATAGATACGGCACATCAACGCATTAAATTTTCATCTATTGATAATGAAGAAATCATTTATATTCTTGATTATGATGATACACAGCATATCCTCATGCAAACGTCATCCAAACAAGGTATTGGCACTTCGCGCCCAATCGTTTATGAGCGCTTAGTATAACTAATTTAAATGATTTCACTTCATAAAGCGGGTTGGCGAGAATTCAATTTCTCACCAGCTCGTTTTTTGATTGTAATAATAATCTTTAACATTTATTTTTTCTCTATTAATTTTCTCAAACTATCTTATATTTATGATAATTAATTAAAAGCCCCTTTTAAATTCTTATAAAATAAAAAAGCCACCTATCGTCGCTAATAAACGACGCAAGTGACTTAATATCATATTCAAAATAACTTATGGGAATTTAGGGAATTGATCGAAGTCAGGATCACGTTTTTCTTTAAACGCATCACGGCCTTCTTTCGCTTCATCAGTTGTGTAATAAAGCAGTGTTGCATCCCCAGCCATTTGTTGTAAACCAGCTAAACCATCTGTGTCAGCATTCATAGCTGCTTTAAGGAATCGTAACGCTGTTGGTGAGTGTTTCATAATCTCTTTACACCATTGCACAGTTTCATCTTCAACTTTCTCTAAAGGTACCACTGTATTTACTAGACCCATATCTAAAGCTTCTTGTGCATTGTATTGACGACATAAGTACCAAATTTCACGTGCTTTCTTATGTCCAACGATACGTGCTAAATATCCTGAACCATAACCCGCATCAAATGAACCTACTTTAGGACCAGTTTGTCCAAAAATAGCATTATCAGCAGCAATCGTTAAGTCACAAACAACATTTAGTACATTACCGCCACCTACAGCATAACCTTTTACCATCGCGATAACCGGTTTTGGAATAATACGAATTAAACGCTGTAAATCTAATACATTTAAGCGAGGGATTTGGTCTTCACCTACATAACCACCATGTCCACGTTTCTTCTGGTCACCACCAGAACAGAATGCTAAATCACCTTCACCAGTTAATACGATAACTGAAACGTTTTGATCATCACGTGCACGTGAAAATGCGTCAATCATTTCAGAAACTGTTTTAGGTGTAAACGCATTGCGTACTTCAGGGCGATTTATTGTTACCTTAGCAATCCCTTCATAAAATTCATATTTGATTTCATCATATTCTCTAAGTGTTTCCCATTGTCTGTTAGTCATTTTGCTCCTCCTTTAAAAATCCTAATATCATTGTATCAAATTCATCACTATCTTCCACATGAATTGTATGACCTGTAGCAGAAATTAATTTACATTTACTATTAGGAATTAAATTTGCCATTTTTTTCGCAATCTGTACAAATTTTTCATCATATTCTCCAGCTAATATTAATGTTGGTACTTTAATTTCTTTCAGGCGCGGCCATAAGTTTGGCATTTGACCTGTACCATAATCTCTTAATGCTTTGGCCATTTTATGTGGCGATTGGGACAATCGTTGTTGTCTTATTTGATGTTGTATTTCAACTGGTAATTCTAGTTGCGATTGAAATAATGGCAACTTTTCCCAATCATTAACAAATAATTCAATACCTGCTATGTCTAATACTTTAGCACGTGCATCATCAACAAGACGGCGTTCCAATTGATTTGCTTCTTCTTTAATACCTGGTGACGTACTTTCTAATATCAAATTAGATATAGGGATGTGACCATTAATTGCATAATATAATGCAACACGTCCACCCATTGAATATCCAAACAATGTTATTGATTTATCTTTATATTTATCTAAAATTCGGTCTAACAACGTCGTAATATAATCAAAATTCCACGTTTCATCCATTGAAGACTGATCTTCGCCATGTCCTGGTAAGTCTATAGTGATGACATGACAGATATCAGTATATTTATCGATGTGATTATAATAAGTACGACTGTCGCTAAGAAAACCATGCAGTAATACTAAAACTTGATTGGTCTCAACGTTTGCTTCATAGTAATTATAATGTGCCATGAATCATTTCACTCAATTTCTGATATAAAATTTGATGCTGTTTAAAGTTATCTTCGCGATTCGTTATCAATTCATAAATCGTCGAAGTTTCAGATAACAATGTGGCATTTTTAAATTCTGAAACACTGTTAAAACGTTTAAAATCGAATTGATATAACTTAGCTGTATACTCGAAATCCAATCCCGTCGGTGTGCCAAACAACCGTTCAAAATAGTCAGTTGCACTTTCTTTTTGTGGTAAATATGAAAAAATACCGCCACCATCGTTGTTCAATAATACAATATTCATCTGAATATTATTTAATTTTGACATTAATAGTCCATTCATATCATGATAAAATGATAAATCACCTATCAATAATGTTATTCGTTTATGCACAGCCATACCCAGTGCAGTTGAAACGATACCATCAATACCATTCGCACCACGATTCGCATAGACATCTATATTTTTATTCAATAACAAGTTATCTACATCTCTGATAGGCATACTATTACTAATAAATAATGCATCTTTTTCAGATGTTTTCTTAATCAATTCACCAACGAATGCACTCTCATCTGTAGCTTGTTCCAAATAACATTTAATTTCTTTACGCCCTTTTTTCTCTAAGCGTTGCCATTTTTCTAACCAACTTACGCGATTGATGGTCGTGTCTTCCATTAATGACCTAAAGAAATCATTCGCAGAAATCTCATATGAAATATCTGGTGCTATCGGAAAGACATCAATCTTATCATTGTTTTGCACTAATATTTGAAATGCATCAGTTTTCTTTAACCATTGATTCAACTTTTTAGAAATCACTGGTTTCCCAACACGAATTACGAAATCCACATTTAAGTCTAAGCCGCTTCTAAACAGCAAATCATATGTACAGATAACATTCGGATGATCAAATTTTCTTAAATGACTTAAAGGATCAGCTAAAATAGGCAAATCATATATCGTTGAATACGTTAGTATTTGATCAACTTCTTGGTGCTGCATATCCCCTACAATAATTAAACCTTTTTTCTTATTTAAAATGTGTCTTAATGCCGATGCATCTATACTTTTTTGATAGTGCGGTAAAATCTTCATCTCAGAAGTTAACAATTCTGTTGCATTCAAATCAGGTGTTAACGGATCTCTAAATGGCAAGTTAAAATGAATTGGCCCTTTATGTGGTCCATATAAATATTGACTAGCAATTTGCATTTGATAATAAATTGCATTAATGGTCTCTTTACTATCATCCGCAATAGGCATATCGAACTCATAACTTACATAATTATTAAACATATTTACTTGATTAATCGCTTGTGGTGCGCCTACACTTCTTAATTCATGCGGACGGTCACTTGTTAAAACGATTAATGGAATTCTACTAATTTGGCTTTCAGCAATTGCAGGCGTATAATTCGCTGCTGCTGTACCTGACGTACATAATATAGCGACAGGTCTTTCACTACCTTTAATTAACCCAACTGCAAAAAATGCTGCACTTCGCTCATCGGGGTGTATCCATGTTTTAATATTTGGATGTGCTTCAAATGCAAGTGCAAGTGGCGTTGAGCGTGATCCCGGACTGATAACTACTTCCCTTACGCCGTACGCATATAACTCAGATGCAAATGTAAAAACTTGCTTCGTTAAAGCTGCTTTATGATTTCCCATTCATATCGACTCCTAATGCATTCATCATAGGTGTGAACTTAAGGTTCGTTTCTGCCAATTCACTATCTGGATCAGAATCTTTAACAATGCCACACCCAGCAAATAAAGTTGCTTGTGCTTTCTTAATAAGCATCGAACGAATTGCAACAATAAATTCACAATCATCATATATATCTATATAGCCAACCGGCGCACCATATAATCCTCGTGTACCAAATTCTTTCTGTTCAATAAAATCCATCGCAAATTCTTTTGGATAGCCACCTAAAGCAGGTGTTGGATGTAAATTATCAATTAAACTAATATACGAATCATCCTTCAGTGGCGCCTTTATTTCAGTGTACAAGTGATATAAATGATCATTTTTTAGAATTTTAGGCGTCTTATCATAATGTAATTCAGTGATATAAGGTTTAATATCATGTAAAATACTGTCAACAACAAATCGATGTTCGATTAAGTTTTTATTATCTTTTAAAAATGCTTCAACATTTTTTGTATCTTCGTCCTCATCTTGTGAACGTTTAATTGTACCTGCTACAGCTTTAGTCGATAGTATTTTATTATTGACCTTTATTAATTGTTCAGGTGTTTGTGAAAAGAATATAGAATCTTGTGATTCTAACAAGAATATATAACTGTTTTTTTCTTTAGAATATGCTTGCTTTAGAATATATGGAATACTGATATCTTTATCGAACTTTATTAACCGTCTACGTGCTAGTACAATTTTTTCTTCATTATTAATAGATTCTATAGCTTCTACTACAAGTTGACGCCAGTCATCTTTATAAATATCTTCATTTCTAGTAATTTCCCCAATTTGCTCGTCCACATCTATGTCCGATATATTGTTGAACAAATCCATTAAATCGTTCAATGCCTCAACAGTAAAACTTTCCCTTTTAACTGTATAAGTTAAAAATGTCCCATTATTATCAGTTGAAATTAAAACTTCAGGTAATACAAAATGATTTAGTCCAAACTCTCGCCATTCATCATCTGATTTATGACTCGAAAATTGGAATCCTCCAACAACTCGAAGATGATGTTTCTCAGATTGCGGATGTATAAATGTGATGTTATGTTTTAATTTTTCCCAGTCTTTAAAAATAGATTGTTTATTTTTAGAATTATTTTTGAATAATTGAATTGCTTTGTAGCCAAAATATGACGTTCGATTATCATTCAAACGCATATAAAAGCGATCTCCTGCCTCATTGTCAGTGAGATGAAATAATGTGCTCGGGTCTAGTGACTGTGATAATTTCACTTCAACTGAAACCCATTCCTTTGAGCTGCCATATATCTCTTTGACAATATCGTCCTCTAATACGCCCGTAGCCATCCATTTCACTTCTTTCTTCGTCTTTTTTCACTCATTATTATATTGTATCATTTTTGGATAATTGTGTTACAAGAATTGCTTAAACTTATCTTGCAATTTTTCACGTCAATTGACCTTTATGCTACTTTCTATTAAAATATCTTTGTTATAAAAAATATGATTTAAAGAGGTTTTGTATTCAATGAGTAATCAATATCAGCAATATTCTACAGTTAAGAAATATTGGCATTTAATGCGTCCTCATACATTAACTGCTTCCGTAGTACCCGTTTTAGTTGGTACAGCAGCATCTAAAATATATTTTCTTGGTAGCGAAGATCATATTAAAATCAGCCTATTCATTGCCATGTTACTAGCATGCTTACTTATTCAAGCAGCAACTAATATGTTTAATGAATACTATGATTATAAAAAAGGCCTTGATGATCATGAATCTGTAGGCATTGGTGGTGCCATTGTTCGCAACGGTATGAGCCCAGAGCTTGTGCTACGATTAGCCATTGCATTTTACATCTTAGCAGCAATATTAGGTTTGTTTTTAGCTGCTAACTCTTCATTTTGGTTATTACCAGTTGGATTAGTATGTATGGCTGTTGGTTACCTATATACAGGTGGTCCTTTCCCTATTTCATGGACGCCTTTCGGTGAATTATTCTCAGGCGTATTTATGGGTATGTTTATTATCGTTATTGCATTCTTTATTCAAACTGGCAATATTCAAAGTTATGTAATTTGGTTAAGTGTACCTATAGTAATCACTATCGGTTTAATTAATATGGCTAACAATATTCGCGACCGTGTCAAAGATAAAGCAAGTGGTCGCAAAACTTTACCCATTCTATTAGGTAAAAATGCTTCTTTAACATTTATGGCAATCATGTACTTTATCGCTTATGCCTTTATTGTACTTACGATCATTATTAAACCTGGTGGCTCATTATTTTACTTACTTGCGTTGTTATCATTCCCAATGCCTGTTAAAGTTATCAGACGTTTCAAGAAGAATGATACACCGCCTACAATGATGCCAGCAATGGCTGCTGCTGGTAAAACAAATACATTTTTCGGTTTATTATATGCATTAGGTATTTATATTAGTGCATTATTTGCAGGCATTTAATATAAAATGATACTACTCGGCAATCGACTTACATCGAACTGTCGAGTTTTTTATTTAACAATTAAATGATGATACATGTGCTTGTATAATTCAATCTGTCCATCAGATATAAAGCCTACTTTTTTATATAACTTTAATGCTGCTTCATTATTAATATCGCAATTCAAACTCCATTTAACATGTGTACTTGATTCAAGTAATGACGTTAATAACTTTGTCGCGATGCCTCTACCTCTATATGCTTCAAATGTCGCAATTGTTTCTATATAATACTCATCGTCTTTAGCTTCTTTTACAGGTAATGGCGTGCCATATTGTTTTATTTCTTCTGGCAAGTCAAGTAGTTCCCATGCTTTTTCATATTTCAATTCATTTTCACCGCTATAGCTAATAATACAACCTGCTACTTTACTTTCTACTTCATAAACTAAAATATGCTGATAAAAAGTTCGATATGTTGCATCAACACAGCTTTTTTCAATTGCATCTAATACCATGTCTTTAGGTAGATGCTTTACCAATTCTAATTCCATATCATCCCACACCATATAAACTAACTTCGCAATATCAAATCGGTCCTCTGGACGTGCTTGACGTATCACTATGTCATCATTCCCTTTTACGTTATTAACATTTATTATATAGAAATTCTAGCTTATTTTAAAAAGATATACTTATAATTTTAGAAAGTTTGAAAATTCTAAAGTTAGAAATATTGGTTTTCACAACGAATTTAAGTAGAATTATAGTTAAGGAGGATTTACAAATGAAAGTCAATAAAGCCATTTATGTTATTGTTGCATTATTTCTTGGAGGTTTAGGTATTCATAAATTTTATGCTGATAAATTTGGACAAGGTCTTTTTCACTTATTATTTTTCTGGACAGGTATCCCTACCATCATCTCAATAATACATGCCATTTTTGTCATTTTTACTAAAAAAGCAGATAAAGATGGTTATATTATATTCCCTAAAAATTAAATAGTGACAATGACGTTTAAAAAGCATATATGAATGGGTATATAGTTCATAAGATATAGAGAAATGAGGTATGTAACGATGCGCCAATTCATTAAAAGAATTGTTAAAACAATCCTTGTCGGTTATGTAATTAAATTTATTCGAAATAAACTTTCAGGTAAATCATCACATCCGACAGATAATAAACATAATTAAAAATACAGCGCCACTCTTATATGATTTACGAGTAGCGCTGTATTTTTATTTTGCTTTTTCTGCAATTTTTTCTAAATCTTCTGCCATACTTTCACTTGCGATAATCCCCCTTGATTTCAACCACTTATTTCGGTCAACGTCATAAACTTTGTTATCTTTCACAGCTTTTAATGATTTCCAAACTGCAGGATCAATGAATTTCGTTCTATTTTTGTCCGTTTTCCCGTCAGTGGCTAAAATCATAACTTTTGGATTGATATTGGCAAGTTCTTCATTATTTAAATATATATATAAGGACCACCCTTGCGTTCACCAACATGCGTAGTTTTGTCTTTTGTGACTTCAGGTTGAATACCCATTTTAAGTAAGAATTGTCCCATAAATGTATCTTCATTATTAATAAACATACCTGCTCTTGAGATACCGAATGCAAATGCAGATTTTAACGTACTCTGTTCAATTTTCTTTCTAATCTCCGCTAATATTTTATCATGCTTTTCCAGACGCTTCTCGCCTTCTTTCTCTTTGCCAACTGCTTTAGCGACTGTTTTAAATGCTTCAATATTTGCATTGTAATCTCCCGTACCACTGACTAACATAATTGTCGGCGCAATTTTGCTCAATTCTGATTTGATTTTCTTATGTCTGCTAACATCTGCAATGATCAAATCCGGTTTTAATTTACTTATCACTTCCATATTCGGTTGCGGTCTAGATCCAACCGATTCATATGCCCCAATCTTATCTCTTACTGACTTTGTTATATTTTTACTGCTGCCATCATCTGCAATACCAACAGGTTTCATATCTAATGCTGCTAAATAATCAGCAAAACTATATTCTAATACAACAACACGTTTAGGATTTTTCTTAATTTTTTCAGTTCCTAATTCATCTTTTATTGTCGTCATTTCAGTTTTCTCTTCAGTATCTTTTTGACCACAACCCGCTACTGCTACAACTAAGATTAGCATAAACACAACTAGTTTAACGATATTCCTATTCACACATATACCTCCAAACAACTTTAGTAGAAAACTATATTATTATTTTATCATTTAATTTGTTTATGATATATTTAAGAGGTTATTATTTTTTCTTATCATAGTTGATTATCAAATCATCTTATTATAAACAGCAAATGGCCTCTAATTTTGAAGATGACTCACTGGTTAATAACACGCATTTATCTCAAACCATCATACTAATTAGCCATACTACTCTTGCAATTTCATAATAGTGTTTACGATTCATAAATAGCGATGCAATAATTAATTCATTTACCTCTAAACTTTGTACTATGCTGTGCTAATCTTTATTTATAAATACAAAATGTAACTGATGACTTAAACGTCTTTCTACAACAATTGTTCAATACAATAGAACATTTAATAAATATTTAATAATTATTTTTATAAATAATCTTTACTTTCCACATCTTTACAAATATAATTTGGACTATGTTTTAAAAATACGTATGTTGGAGGTGACATGATGAAATTAGGTATGCTTTTAATTAGATGGATGTTAGCAACATCATTCTTAGTGCATGGTACTTTGAAATTTGTTGATTTAGATGGAACAATTCACTTCTTAGGCTCTTTAGGTTTACCACCTACCATCGCAGTATTGATGTCAATTGGTGAAGTTGTTGGAGGTTTAGCACTTATTATCGGCTTTTTAACGCCTTATGTTAATGTTTTTTATATTTGTGTTATGTTAGGCTCAATCTTCACACTTAAACTTACAAGAGGATATGTAAGTGGTTATGAATTTGAAATCATACATATCGTAATGAACTTAGCTTGTATTAGTAGTTACAGCTGGAAGAAATGGCTACAATTTTATTAACTATTATTTGAGAGGACTATCCTCTCTTTTTTTGTATATATCATGCGTAAAAATCCTAGGTACTCATGAATACCTAGGATTTTTTCATTTAGCTATTGAAAAGATTTAACCATTTTTCTAATATTGATTCCGTTGAATATTTTTCTATAATGTTTTCTCTCGCTTTCGAACCAAACTCCGCTGCTAATACATCATTATTAACAAGCTGAAGTATTTTATCAGCCATGTCCTTAATATTATGGTTTTCTATTAAATAACCATTTTTATTATCTTCTATAAAATCACTTGGTCCGTATTTGATGTCAAAGGCAACAACAGGCCTTTTAGAAATCATTGCTTCTATCATACTTAACCCTTGACCTTCATATTGAGATGTAGAAACGACTAATTTAAAATCTTCCAAGCATTTTTGTGGAGTTGTTGTATATCCTTTAAGAAAAACATTTCTTTCTAAATTTTTATCTTCAATCATTTTAGCTATTTTATCTTTGACAGATCCTTCTCCATATATATGAAATTTAACAGAATTATCTTTTTTTACGACTAACTCAGCCACTTCAATAAGCAAATCAATTCGCTTCGTTGGTACCATTCTAGAAATATGACCTACGATTTTTTCAGTTTGAAAATGTTTTGGAGCATTATGTATCTTAACAAAATTGCTAATAGTGAAAATATTTTCTACATCAAATTGATTAAGAATATCTAATCTTTGTGCCTCTGTTAATACAATTACACCGTTAATTTTATTCGCATTCTCAATAATATATTTCTCACTTTTTTTAAATGCACCCGTATCATCGAAATTTTCATGATGATTAACATGAATAACGCCATATTTCTGAGCATTTTTATGATTTGTATTAAACATTTTTGGAAAACTCCCTGGTCCATCACAAATCATAATACTATCTTTAGAATCTTTTATTAGTTTTTCTAAATAGTAAACACACAGTGCTAAATTGTTTTTAAATTCTTTTTTATTAACTAACACATAAGTTTTACCTACAGCACCATTATTAGCATTAATATTCCTTGAAATATATGGGTATCCCTTTTCATCATAAAATACTTGATAACAAACTTTATTATCTACATTAAATGTTTCCTTCATATGCACTTTATTATCTATAAAACTAAACCGTTCAATTCGTTTATTATCTTTAAAGAAATCAATCACTTTTTCAGATTTACTTTTTCTAATGTAGGCAATATATGTACCAGTCGTTATATCAAAATATCTTGAAATACCTTTACTCTCTTCAATTTCAATCGTATTTTTTAGTCTTTCTGAAATATGTTTATATAACAATTTATTAGACTTAAAATGTTTATTATTTGAAATTTGTTTAAAATATTCAAATACATTATACATTTTCGTTCTTCGATCCATTTTACCTTGTTTTTTCAAAGCTTTAATAATTTCATCATAGTTTCCTTTGTAATCGAAAGTAACAATATCAGCAGGTATGTCCGCATCATAAAACTCTTTACTTCTATTGAACATCGAAGAGGTCATACCACCTTTATTGACATCTAACTCATGTACCATCATAAATATTTTTTTCATTATAATTATTCCTTTACCTCAGTATATTTAACAATTAATTCGTTATATGTATGATAAAATTC
>NZ_JACYVY010000046.1:0-14046 GCF_017151825.1 Staphylococcus sp. EG-SA-18 | reverse complement strand
CACTAATATAATGTGTCAGTAACGTGGTTTTACCACTACCCAAAAATCCGTTAATTATGGATATTCTTATTTTTTCATCTTTATTATTTTTCATTTTATATTCTCTTTTCTATTACAGTTATTTTTAAAAATGATAACATATATATTAAATTATCTTTTTGCTTGATTTAATCAAAAATATCTTCTAAACTTTAAACATACTTTAATTTTAGCATGGCATTGAATCAAAGAAAGTTGTGAATTAATAAACAATCAACTTTTTAATGATTACCAATCCGAAAAGAGAAAAAAACGGATAGTATGTCTGGAGGAGAACTTTAATGTCTGATCAACATAATTTAAAAGAACAGCTATGCTTTAGTTTGTACAATGCTCAAAGACAAGTTAATCGCTACTACTCTAACAAAGTTTTTAAGAAGTACAATCTAACATACCCACAATTTCTTGTCTTAACAATTTTATGGGATGAATCTCCTGTAAACGTCAAGAAAGTCGTAACTGAATTAGCACTCGATACTGGTACAGTATCACCATTATTAAAACGAATGGAACAAGTAGACTTAATTAAGCGTGAACGTTCCGAAGTCGATCAACGTGAAGTATTTATTCACTTGACTGACAAAAGTGAAACTATTAGACCAGAATTAAGTAATGCATCTGACAAAGTCGCTTCAGCTTCTTCTTTATCTCAAGATGAAGTTAAAGAACTTAATCGCTTATTAGGTAAAGTCATTCATGCATTTGATGAAACAAAGGAAAAATAATTAACTTTTGTCATGACAATTAAAGTAATGTTTAGAATTTATTAAGAATAGAAAAACAATTAGCACGCGTAAGCTTGTTAGTTAAAAAACTGCTTGAAAGGTTTCTTAGCCTATCAAGCAGTTTTTTTATGCATTATATTGAATCATATTCCATAAAGCACCTTGATTAGCGAGTAATTGTTGATAGTTTCCCTTTTCAACTATTTTACCATTTATCATCACAATGATGGTCTCAAAACGTGACAATAAAGTTAAATCGTGTGTAGCAACAATTAATGTTTCTGCATGTGCTTCAATTAAATCCATAACTTTTAAACTATTTTGTTTATCTAATGCAGTTGTTGGTTCATCTAAAATCCATGTTGATGCAGTATCTTTTAATAACATCCTTGCAATCGCTAAACGCTGAATTTCTCCGCCAGATAATGTATGACCATCTAAGTCAATTTGACGTTCTAGTGCCAAATGTTCTAAATCTAATTGCTTAAATATTGCTTGCACCGCTTCATCTTTTTCATCGGTAAATAAATTTTGACGTATTGTACCATCAAATAATTGTTGAGATTGTAGCAAGACATTTAACGATTCAAACTTATCTTTGTCATCTATTTCAAACATATCCATATTTTCGAAACGAATAGAGCCACTATCTAATTGATATAACCCAGCCATAATTTGTAGTAATGTACTTTTTCCTGAACCAGAAGGCCCCACAATCGCAATCTTTTCGCCTCTATTAACATTAAAATTAATATCCGACAACACATACGTTTGCTGGTTCCAATACTTAAAACTAGCGTCCTTAACTTCATAAATGTTCGTTGCATCATACTTATCATTAAGACGGTTTTTTCCATTAGTAGAAGGTACAGATATCACTTCATTAATATCATGCAATGCATGGTCAGTATCCGCTTTATAATACGCGACATTTGTCATTGGTACAGCTTGTTCAAATAAAGTTAAGACCATTAAAACTATACTCGTCATATAAATAATATTTAGTTGGCCTGCATTAATTTGAATTAATCCTAGAACTAAACTACCAAAAATCGAAAGCATAGCAATAATATTTAATATAAAATCATAAATCGTTAAAAAGCGTTGCTCTTTAAGTTGTAATTTATCAAAATGATTTAATTTAGCCATCAAATTATCTCGATAATGATTAATTTGATTAAATCGACGTAGTTCATCCATACCAGCTTTATAATCATAAAAATGATTTAAAAATCGGGCCTGTTCATTAGCTGCATGTTTCTTTAAAGTACGTGCTTTTTTTGAGCTTAACCAAGGAACAACGAGTAAAGTAAACAACATGCTAACCATAATCAATAGCGCATGGCCGATTGAAATGAACGCCAAAACTATGACTGTAACTAGCGCTGTCAAACCGATGACGACTGGTGGATAATAAACACGTAAATATATATTTTGTAATGCCTCAACACGACTAATCATACGTGAAATTAAATCACTAGAACTCAGTTTACGGTAAACATTAGGAATGACATTTACTAATTTACCGAAAAACTGTACCCGAATATCACGTAGCATTGTAAATGTAGCTTTATGAGAAATAAGGCGCTCTACGTATCGAGTAATAGCTCTTAAAAACCCAAACAATTTTACTGTAACGACTAAAATCATCAGAGCGTATAGTGGCGCACCAAGTGCACTTTGTGTCACCATATAACCACTTAAGAAAAACATGGCGAGCGCAACTAAACTTCCACAAACACCAACAACTATAGCTAACAATAAATCCTTATCTACTTGAAATTTTAGTCGTGTTTTCATAAGTCATCACCATTTTCTGTTATATTTACTGAAATATTGCGATCATCAGCAATCAGTCTTCCATTTTCTATATACAAGCGTCGTTGTAAATGGCGAATTGTATTATCTCTATGTGCAATGACAATCATCGTTGTATCTTTAAAATGTTGAAACAGAACGTTCTGAATCATGTGTTCTGTTTGAATATCTAAACCAGTTGCAGGCTCATCAAATATAACGAGATCTGGCTTCATAACTAAAAGACGGCAAAGTTCTATGCGTCTCATCTGTCCACCAGATAACATTTCGCCTCCTTCACCTATTATTGTGTTAATGCCTTTTGTGAAAGATTGCACTTTGTCTAATAAACCTACTTCGTCTAGCACTTCTTCAATAGTATTATTTTCTATATCTTTAAACATCGTAATATTCTCTTTTATAGAAGCACTGAAAATATATGGCTGTTGACTAAGTATTCCTATATTTAAATCACGCTGGTTTGTACTTATAGTACCTATTGTTGGCTGATAAACACCTGCAATTAGATGTGTCAAAGTGGATTTACCTGCCCCGCTTGGACCTACAAGTGCAATTTGATCACCATTATATATTTCCAAATTTAAATCATTTAATACCAATCTATCAGAATTATCATATCGAAATGATATGTCTGTTAACTGAATAAATGGCTTTTGATTTTCCTCATACTTTAATAGAAATTCATTATTATTGTTCGGTTGTTCTAAAAACTCAAACACAACGTCACTGGCACCTTCACTTTGTTTTCCAGTATGGAACGCTTGCCCTAAGTCCTTAATTGCATTATAAAATTCAGGCGCTAAAATAATCGCAATTGCCGCAGTTTTAAAATCAATATTATGAAATACTACTAAGCTTAGCGTTGCTTCCAATGCAACCAATCCAATACCTAACATACTTATAAATTCGAGCATTAATCCCGATAAAAAAGCACTGCGTAAAATGCGCATTGTTAAAGTTCTAAACTGAGTACTATCGTCGTAAATATGCTTCTCTGTTTGCTCTGTACGATTAAATAGCTTTAACGTCACTAAACCTTTAGCAATATTTAAAAACCGTTGACTAAATTGATTCAAATAAGTCATTTGATCTTTTGACTCATCTCGCGTTTTCAAACCGAAAATAATATAAAACAAAGGAATAAATGGTGCAGTTATTAACATAATTAATGCGGTATTGAAATGGATGAAAAACATTGCAATGATTATGATGAGCGGAACCATCATTGATTTGAACACTTGAGGCAAATAACTCTTATAAAAAGGTGCTAAACCATCAATGTTTTCTGTGAGTATAGTCATTTGTTCACCGATTGGATGACCATTATTTTTATAAATAACCCGCTGTCTAAGCATATGCTTAACTTTAAATGCTAATGTATCACCTAACCATTGATTTAGAAATTGCACAGTTGCTCTTAAAAGTAAAACACCTAATAAAATAAATAATACAATCCATAAACCTTGAAATTGATGTCTTATAATTTTAGCTAAAAAATCTGCTATTAAAATATTTTGCGTTATAACGAGTATGCCGAGACCAGTACTGACCAAGAACATGAGTACCGGAAAAATTTTATATTGAAACAGTATTATTGTTAATTTTTTCACAATTATATCACCTAAACCTATTATAAAAGGTTTTCCTTAAAATCAAATTAAATAGCTCAATAAAATATTGTAGTTTTACATGTAAAAGAAAATGAATATATACATCTTTAGTCTAGTATTATAACTATAACTAGCATGTCTTTAAATGAATATGCTATCATGATATGGTAATTTTGATATTTAAATAAATTAAATTGAGTAATGAAAGTGGGTACATTATGTTTATCATTGAATTAATAAAAGGTATTATCTTAGGGGTCGTCGAAGGATTAACAGAATTTGCACCTGTTTCCTCTACTGGACATATGATTCTAGTTGATGATATGTGGTTAAAATCATCTGAATTTTTAGGTTCTCAATCAGCATTTACATTTAAAATCGTCATCCAATTAGGATCCGTCTTTGCAGCAGCATGGGTGTTCCGCGAACGCTTCTTAGAGATTTTACATATTGGTAAACACAAACATGTTGAAGGAGATAACAATCAACAAAGACGTTCAAAGCCAAGACGTTTAAATTTATTACATGTATTAGTGGGTATGGTTCCAGCAGGTATTTTAGGCTTACTATTTGATGATTTCATCGAAGAACATTTATTTAGTGTGCCAACTGTTATGATTGGCTTATTCGTAGGTGCTATCTATATGATTATTGCTGATAAATACTCAGCTAAAGTTAAAAACCCACAAACAGTGGATCAAATCAATTATTTCCAAGCGTTTGTAATTGGTATCTCTCAAGCAGTAGCTATGTGGCCTGGTTTCAGCCGTTCAGGCTCAACAATTTCAACTGGGGTATTAATGAAATTAAATCATAAAGCAGCATCGGACTTCACATTTATTATGGCTGTTCCAATTATGTTAGCAGCTAGTGGTTTATCTTTATTAAAACATTATCAAGATATTCAGATTACTGATATACCTTTTTATATTTTAGGCTTTTTAGCTGCATTTACTGTTGGACTAATTGCAATCAAAACATTCTTGCATCTAATTAACAAAATCAAATTAATTCCATTTGCCATTTACAGAATTGTATTAGTAATCTTTATTGCTATACTTTACTTCGGATTTGGCATTGGTAAAGGTATTTAATTTCCTTTTAAAATATAGACTGTCAATTAAGGAACCACTTGATTGGCAGTTTTTATTGTCTTCTTTTAAAAAAGATCTGAAATACTTAATAGTGATTCACTACTATCATCGTTTATATTGATGTATCATAGGGTATGTAAAATTAATAAAGTAATTATGGAGGCAAGATCTATGGATAAGAAAAAAGTCATCAAATTTATGATTAATGTATTACCAATTGTATTGGTACCGTTAATTGTTGAACGTAAACGTATCAAACAACATCCGGACGTACAAAAAGTTACAGATGCTACAAGTAAAGTTGCTTCAAAAACATCTGCAGCAATCAGTAACACAGCGAGTGATGTTAAAGAATATGTCGGCGATAAAAAACAAGATTTTGAAAATAAACGTGAACTTAAAAAGTTTGCTAGAGAACATGATCCTGCCTATATTGAGAAAAAAGGCGAAAAATTAGCTAAACAAAATCGTAAAGACGCTGATAAAATGAATAAAATACTTCAAAAAAATATCGAAAAGCGTCATAAAGAAGAGCAAAAAGCCCGCGAAAAGAATGAAATACAACGTATTAAAGATATGAAAAAATCACAAAAATACGAAGAAAAAGCAGGCTTAACACCTAATAAATTAGATGAGAAAACTGAGAAAAAAGGCGATAAACTAGCTGAAAAAAATCGCAAAGAAATCGCTAAAATGAATAAAAAGTTACAAAAAAATATTGAAAAACGACACAAAGAAGAACAAAAACGCCAACAAGAAGCTGATAAAGCACGCATCAAGTCATTTAAAAAATATAAAGATTATGTTGCCAAAAGCGCCTCTCAACAAAATAAAGAAAACAATACAGAGGCATAATTGTGACACATATTATTATTGATGGAGATGCTTGTCCTGTTGTTGATTCTATTATAGATTTAACAACTGAGACAGGCATTTTTGTGACAATTATTCGGAGCTTCAGCCATTTTTCGAACCAATTATATCCTCCACATGTATCAACATTATATGTTGATGATGGACCAGATGCAGTTGATTACAAAATTGTTCAATTATCAACGAAGGATGATATCGTAGTCACTCAAGATTATGGACTCGCAAGTTTATTAGTCGACAAAGTCTTAATTGTCATGCATCATAATGGGAAGATATACAATTCCAAAAATATTCAACAACTATTAGATAAACGATATATGAATGCACAAATTAGAAAACAAGGTGGTCGCCACAAAGGTCCCCCACCTTTTACAAAGCAAGATCAAAAAGTGTTTGAACAATCACTATTAAAAGTCATTCATCGAATTAAGGAGCTGGATTAACATGAAACGAATCGCAGTTTATTGTGGTGCAAGCAAAGGTCATGACCCTTCATATGTACAAAAAGCATACGATTTAGGTAAATATTTTGCTGAACAAGGTTATGAATTAGTATTTGGTGCAGGGTCAATTGGCATTATGGGTGCCATTCAAGATGGTGTATTAGATCATGGCGGCAAAGCTATTGGCGTCATGCCTAAAATGTTAGATGAACATGAAATCACAAGCCAACGTTTAACTGAATTAATTTTAGTTGATTCTATGCATGAACGTAAAAATAAAATGGCAGAACTTGCAGATGCATTTGTCATGGCTCCTGGTGGCGCAGGTTCACTAGAAGAATTTTTCGAAATGTATAGTTGGGCTCAAATAGGTATCCATGAAAAGCCTATTGCCATTTATAATATTAATGGCTTTTTCAATCCACTACAAACAATGATTGACCATATGATTGAGGAAGGTTTTATTGATCCTAAGTATCGTGCTCTTGCACCGTTATGCGACACTAAGGAATCATTAATTGAATCAATATTAAATTTCAAACCTCTGGGTACTCGTTCATACGATTAATCATTCTAAGGTTAAAAAATAAACAAACACCCCTAATATTGTTATCATCAGCTAAACAATGTTAGGGGTGTTTGTTACGCTTATGTATAAATTTTTCACTTTCGAAGATTAATGTAATAGCGCACTTGCCTTTTTAATAAATGATACTTACTTAGATTGGGTAATTCGAAATGATCATACACTGTCATGCCAATTTTTTCCATTACACGTTGTGAAGCTTTATTTGCTTCTGCTGTAAAACTATAGACATCGTATATTTGATGTTCTTCTGCTAACTTCAATGTTGCCTTTGCGCCTTCAGTTGCTAATCCTTTTCCCCAAAATTCTGGCAACAAGCGCCAACCTATTTCATAAAGCGGTAATTCTTTAAATGGATAATCGCTTGTTTCTGGAATATAATTCAAACCTATAAAGCCTATCCATTGATGGGACTCTTTATCTTCTACAGCAAATAATCCAATGCCATAATCTTTAATAACCGCATCCATAGTTCTCATATCTAATTCTGAACGACGATAACTCAATAAACTTGGAAAATATTTACGTACGTCATAATTCGCATTCATTTTTTGAAAAGGTAACAGATCATCTTCATGCCAGTCTCTTAATATTAAACGCTCTGTTTCACAATAAATCATCGATTGACACTCCTATATAATTTCTCAATAAAAAACACAAAATCGATATTTTGATCAACTTTGCGTTTTAGATAGCAGTTTATTTTGATTTAGAAATATAACTTATAAGTTCAACATGAACTGGCACTTCTTTTAAACGTGCTCTATCTGATTTCAGCGCAGTAAAAGTTGCATCTATAAAATCTTGTTGATGGTTTAAACGATATGTAGCAACAAAAGTATCTGTATCGGACTCAAAGTTTGGTAAATGTGCAATTACACGCTTAATTTCGCCAGTAGAATCAGCAATCGTATGTCCTGTAATATTTTCTAATTCTCTACCTAATTCTGGCAAAGTAATATCTTGACCCTCTAAAATTCTAAAATCTTGTTCATGCATGCCGTTTCTCTCCTTTATTAATTACGTTGTCTATTTTTACGTTCTGTTTCAATCATGACCACATTTTAATTAATACATACCCTTAAAATAAGGTTTAAAACGCTGTACCTTTCATCTATAACAAGTAAGCAATTCGATTATGATTGGTGTTTGTCATTAGCTTTTTGATCTTTATCTGCTGATGTAGGCTTTTTGTGATTATCTTTATCCGATGACTTAGTTTGATCTTTTGATTGCTTATCTTGTGATGCCTCTTTATCTTTATCTTTGTCTTTATTTTTGTCTTCGTCTTTTTTATCATCCTTGTTATCTTCTTTTGAAGGTTTTAAATCTTTCACTTCTTTTTCAAGGTCTTTTTGCTTATCTGCTAATTTTTCTTTTTCTTGTTGAAGCTTTTCTTTTTTGTCTTTTAATTCTTTATTTTCTTTTTGTAAATTATCGATATCCTTTTCCAGAGTGGCTTTCTCTTGACTTTTACCACAACCTGTTAAAAATAGCATGACCGCCATAATACTGATGATTAATTTCTTCATATAAAACTCCTTAACGTCATTAAATCTTTTTTAATTTTAACATGAATTAGCAACATAATCCTAATTCTAATCAATATCTTTATACATTTTCACATGACTCACTTGATAACCTAAATCTTTATTCAAAGATATCATTGGCAAATTATTTTTATGAATTGTATTGCTTATTCGCTTTGCATTCATAGTTTTTGCCCATTTTTCAAGCGCAATCTTCAGTTGCGTAGCTATTCCCAGTTTGCGAAATTGTGGTTCAACATATAGCAGTTCAATGTTAACCATACTTTTTTCATTACTAAAATGTCCCCAAATAAACGCTATTAATTGACCTTCATTTTCATATATATAAATTTTATCATTTGTATGTTCTAATCTTGAACATATCATCTCGTACCTAAGAGCAATACTCAGTTTAGTACATTTATAGTTGGATTCTACTTGCGACAATAATGTCTCATGTATATTAGCTATTTGCTTGATATAATTATGTTCATCTTTATTAAGTGTCCTCATTTTCCTCTCCAATATTAATCGTTATATTTATGCGTTTAATATGATATGATTGACCTTATTAATACTATAAAATCATTTCCATTTTAATTTGGAATTAAACATTTTTAAAGGAGCGCTTAAGTAACAATGAAAAGTACTGCGCAATTAACAAAAGAAAATAATGTTAAATCATTAAGATTAAGCAATACTGATAGAGAAATCTTCGAGAATTATATGACTTATATGCGCTCTGACTTTCGCGTCAACCCTCATGATACAGAGTTAATTATTAACCGTATACTCAAACAATTATTAAGCGCAGAACAACATGGTTTATTAGCCTTAGATTTTTTCAATCACGACCCAAAAGCACATGCAATAAAAGAACTAAAAGCGATGCCTAATGAAACATTTAAAAATATTTTTAAATATATCTATCAACACATCGTTCTATTAATTGGGATTGTTAGTTTTCTCAAAGGATTTTTAGGATTTTTCATGGAAAAAAATGGAAGTAATTTATATTTTGTTTCATTCCCGTTTTCAGTAGTCGTTGGATTCTTTATTGTCTTTTTATTTATATGGTTTAGTTTTAAAACAATACAACTGCAGTGTTTTAACAATTCAAATTGGATATGGATATTCACCTATTTAGCAATCATTCTACTAATTGTAGGATTTTTCTATGTATTCTTTATTCCACAATCATTACTTGCCTTTGGACCATATATTCAGGTAAGCAATTGGGTATTTATTATATTTTCATTTATAGTTATGCCTATTGGATTACGCATTGAAAGAAATATTTCGAAAAAACATTCTCATACATTTTTATAAACAAAAAGCTTATTACATCATATGCGAATTTGGTACTGTTAATGATAAAATCACTAAATTACAGTTACCGAAAAACATATTTTGCAATAAGCTTTTTATTAATTAATCAATAAAGCATCTATAAAGAACCATACAATCATTATAAACATAATGATTGCTTGAGCTATACTACTTGTTAAAAATGCTACGATTGAACCTATACTTACTTTAACTGCTCTTTCAAATGAATAGCCTTGTATTAATTCAACTATGAATACCAAAATAAAAGGTATAATAATAATTCCAAATGGCGGTAAAACAAAACATCCAATAACCACACCAATTAAAGCTGCATACTCTCCAAACTTAGAACCACCGAAGCGATTCACAAAATATTTATTAGCTAAAAAGTCGGCACATAAAATTAATATTGTTAGCAATGCCATAGATACATAAAACACCCATGATAAATGCTGATTATGAAAGCCAAATTGATAGATTAAAAAGCCAACCCATAATACTAAAACAGAAGGAATAATCGGCTTAATCAACCCAACAAATGCTAACATGAAGGCAGCGATGATAAGTAGCCATAAAATAATTGTCATGTTGATATCACATCCTCTTTTGTAATTTTTTGATTTTTAGTAAAGAATATAAGTATCATACCTAACATGATTGATGCTGCTGATACAAAAAATACATTTTCCAAACCTACCCAGTGACTCATAGCACCACCTAATAGGTTACCGCCTAACTGTCCAATAACCATTGCATTAGAAAATAGTGTTGAGGCGTATCCTGGAAAATCTGGTAAGATATCTTGGAAATAACTAATACCAATTCCTAAAAGAACCGCTAAGAAAATAGCTAAAAACACCTGTCCTGCTAACATCATATAGAAGTTTTTAAATACCCCAATGCTGAAGTAGAATAAACCACCAAAAATCGCTCCATAAATCAACAATGTTCGAGTCTGTAATCTAGATGATAAAACGCCAAGAATGATCATAAATGGCACTTCTAAACCAGCACATAAACTAGCTAAATAACCGACATGTTGTTCATTTTCTTTTAAATAATCAGTAACAAATAAAGGCATATTCATCGTATACATCCATTGTCCAATGTGTAATAAAATAAATGCAATAAATGGTAATAAAAGCGTTTTGTCTTTAAACATATTAGGAGCAATTTTTTCAACATGTTGTTGCGTACTAATAGGGTGTTTAATGTTTAAATCCTTATAGAAAAACACTTGAAGTACTAAAGTAAATAAAATGATACTTATTGTTCCACCAAACAATCCAGCATAGCCTTTTAAACCGATTAATTGGGCACCAATAAATGGACCAAATAAAAAGCCCAATGAGAACATTGAACGTAATACTGTGTTGGCAAATTGAGCTCTATCTTTAGAGCTTGAAACATTGATAGATTCTCTAGCAGATGCGTAAAGTTGGGGCATTGCTGGTGCAAATAATCCTTGGAAAATCGCATATAGTAATATGAATAACCAGATTGTATCTACAAAAAAGTATATTGAAAAACCAAGCGCACCCATTAATAATGCGAGAATAATAATAATTTTTCTATTAAAGTGATGCGTATCCGAAAATCTAGCAATAATTGAATTTACTGTAAACTGGCTAATCGCTGCAGATGCTAGAAGTAATCCATACTGATTTGTTGTCATACCTAAATCTTTAGTTGCAAAAAGAACAAGATATGGGACCGTAACCGCAATACCCATACCTAGTAGAAACATATTAGCAACAAAGAGTTTATAATTCTTTATTTGTAATAACGCTGCAAACATATCCATAACCCCGCTTCTTAGAGCCCCTTTTAATTTATTAATTAGGGGCTCTTATGCAGTTGGTGCGTTAGCATCCAACTGTATTCCTTTGTCCCCTTTTAATTTATTAATTAGGGGCTCTTATGCAGTTGGTGCATTAGCAATCAACTGTATTCCTTTGTCCCCTTTTAATTTATTAATTAGGGGCTCTTATGCAGTTGGTGCATTAGCAACCAACTGTATTCCTTTGTCCCCTTTTAATTTATTAATTAGGGGCTCTTTTGCTGTTGGTGCATTAGCAACCAACTACGTTCAATTTAACCGAATAGTTTAAAACTAAATACAAACCTTAAATTAGTCTAAAACTACGCCTTTGGTTGTTCAACAAAGCTCGCCATGAGATTTACAAAAGAATCAACTTGTGGCAATTGCAACATGCTCGGATCATAACTCATAAATGTCGAACGAATCAGCGGTTCATTATCAATTTCTACTTTTTCAAACTCAAATTGTTCTTTGCTGATATTTTTCATCATAATTTCCGGCAAAATTGTAACACCTACACCACTAATCAACATTTCTTTGCAAGTTGCTACTTGATCCACTGTAATAGTTGCATGGTAATCTTGTTCTAAATTATCGTTATACCATTGTTTTATTTGATTTATATAAATCGGATCAGCTTGAAACTCTATAAATGGTAACTTTGTAACATCATCTCGTCTATTTTTTGGAAAAATAAAATAATGATCATCATTAAATAAATGTGTGTTAGCTAAATTCATTACTTTATTTCCACGAGTTATCATAACATGATAATCTCTATGATTTGCTTTAATTTGTTCAGTTGAACCAACTTGCACTTGTATTTCAACATTAGGAAATTGGGCATTATATAGGCTCAAAACTTCAGGAAGTAAGGTTTGTCCAATCAAAGAAGAACACCCGATTGATATTGTTCCATTCACTTCACCAATATGTGCCTGCATTTTGTCAAAAAATAATCGCTCTCTTTTCAACATGTCACGGGCATGCTCAATAATCATTGTTCCTTCAGTTGTTGTAATCAATTGTTTTTTTGTTCTGATAAAAATATCTACTCCAAAAGCATTTTCAATAGCTTTTAGTCTTTGTGTAACAGCAGGTTGAGATATATATAAAATTTCAGCCGCTTTACGTAACGTTTTCGTTTCGTCTAATGTTATTAGTAAACGATAGTCTTCAATCTTCATAATTTCCCCCCATAAATTATTCAATTATTGAACTTTCATGACTACGAGCATTCAAGAGTTCATTACTAACGAATAATTTCACCAATTTTATTGGCATGGCTGCAGCTTGAATTACTTAGTTTTTCTTTTGTTGTTGGTGATTTTTAGTTTGATTATATTGCTTAGGCTTTATTTGTTTGCTTTTTTCAATATTAGTTTTATTTTGTGGCTTTTGATGATTTTTTTGAGCCTTTGCATTAATTTTATTAAAGCAGTACATGATTTTCTTTTGGAATCCTTTAAAATCATTTTCTAACTCTGCCATAATTTGATGTGCAATCATATATGCTTCATGAAATTGCTTTTTTGTAATTTGCTCACTTTCTAATGCAAACATTAAGTCATCTTCATCTACCAACTCATATTCACCACTTGGTAACGCTAAAACATCTAAACATAAATCTACTGTACGCGCATTACCTTTTTGCGTTATATTTTTGATATTTATATCAAAATAATATTCTAATGGATTGCCTTTATTATCAAACATTACAGTTATACTATAACGTTTCTTTTCAGGTAGTATTTGCAACCATTTATAATTGTCATCTGCGACAATGATATTTTGTCCAACTACCGTCACCTCTAAAGGATCACGAACCTTTTTCATCGTGACTAAGCCTATAATACCCTTAAACCTATTATTATTAACTTTTACCTCTGTGTATTCCCTATCAATTAGGCGACGCCAGTGACGTTTATCTATATACTTTACTTTCACAGTCACCAACTCCTTGTCATTATTATATAAAACTACATAAATGATGTCATGTCATGATACAGTTTTATAGTTTTTGTTAATCATATGAAAATATTTATTATTATTTTGATAAAGTCCGTATAATTGTGTAAAAGTAAAAAGGCCATATAACAGTCCTTTTACGGTACAATGTTTTTAACGACAAAAACATACCCAGGAGGACTTTTACATGACCCAAGTACATTTTACACT
>NZ_JACYVY010000045.1:0-14226 GCF_017151825.1 Staphylococcus sp. EG-SA-18 | reverse complement strand
AGTATTTCTTATGCATGAGTTTTACTCATGTATTCCTATTTTTAAGTACACATTAGCTGTGGCTAATGTGTAAGAACCACTACATAATAAATCATTAGTGGCTCTTTATCATTTCTGTCCCACTCCCATCTGTCCGATTTTTTGAATTTGAAGATAAAAAAGCATCTAAAACGCATAAGAAGATAACTCTACTTCTTCAAAATTACGTTATAGATGCTTTTTTATTAATTCATATGCATGTCGTGAATTTTCATCATTAAACCGTGTGGGACGTCATCATGTTTAACAATCTCTTGTTTATAAAATGTCTTCCCATCATCTTTAGAAACTAATTTTACAAAGTCTCCTTTTTTCGGTTTGAAATCATTAGATGGTTCTACTTTGATATTATGTTTGACTAATCCATCTTTTTCACTTACAACTTTTTCTGCATTTGTATTACTATTCATATAACCAAAATAAGTCGTTTTTTGACTAGAAAAAATCATTAAACATACAACGGCAATACCAATAACAATCAATGCTATAGATAAACCTAGACCCATTTTTTTACCCATTTATAGACTCCTCCATTTTTCAAAAACACCTATTATCATGAGAACATAATTAATACTAATTTTAGTCACGCATTAGAAACACTTTAGTTTTCGATAGTTTTACGTTCTGTCTTTTTACCCCAGTATTGATAATAAGTACATTCTATATATCCATTAAATAACTTACGTCGCTTCGTTGCTTTACGATCTACTAAATATTCAAATTCTTTATTACTTGTTAAAATGTATGTAGATAAAAATGGATGTTGTTTCATTAGTTTACCAATATAACGGTACATTTCTTCAACTTCTTCACGATCACCAATACGTTCACCATATGGAGGATTTCCAATTAACGCCACCGGTTCTTCTGTATCAATTGTTAATGTATTGACATCTTTTACACTAAATTTAATAATATCAGACAACCCAACTTCTTCAGCGTTACGCTTAGCAATCTCTACCATTTCTGGATCAATATCAGAAGCATATACTTCGATTTCTTTATCATAATCAGCCATCTTATCCGCTTCATCACGGTAATCATCATAAATATTTGCTGGCATGATGTTCCATTGCTCTGATACGAACTCGCGATTAAAACCAGGTGCGATATTTTGAGCAATTAAACAAGCTTCTATAGCTATTGTACCCGAACCGCAAAATGGATCAATTAAAGGTGTATCACCTTTCCAGTTTGCAAGACGGATTAAACTTGCTGCCAACGTTTCTTTAATTGGTGCTTCACCTTGTGCTAATCTATATCCACGTCTGTTCAAACCAGAACCTGATGTGTCTATAGTCAATAATACATTATCTTTTAAAATGGCAACTTCAACAGGGTATTTGGCACCTGATTCATTTAACCAACCTTTTTCGTTATATGCGCGACGTAATCGTTCAACAATAGCTTTCTTAGTTATCGCCTGACAATCTGGCACACTATGTAGTGTTGATTTAACGCTTCTACCTTGAACTGGGAAGTTACCTTCTTTATCAATTATAGATTCCCAAGGGAGCGCTTTGGTTTGTTCGAATAATTCGTCAAACGTTGTTGCGTTAAAACGTCCAACAACAATTTTGATTCGGTCTGCTGTGCGCAACCATAAATTTGCCTTTACAATTGCACTTGCGTCTCCTTCAAAAAATATACGACCATTTTCAACATTTGTTTCATAGCCTAATTCTTGAATTTCCCTAGCAACAACAGCTTCTAATCCCATCGGACAAACTGCAAGTAATTGAAACATATATGATTCTCCTTTTATACAGGTATTTTATTCTTAGCTTGTGTTTTTTATACATTTCCAACAAATTTAATCGCTGATACATTAACGCATCCGCTTACTATTTTAAAACAAGGCAGTGTCATTATATCAAGACAAGGCGTTAATTTTAAGTGTTCTTTTCATGAAAAAAGCTCTCCATCATCTAGGAGAGCTAAACTAGTAGTGATATTTCTATAAGCCATGTTCTGTTCCATCGTACTCATCACGTGCACTAGTCACACTGGTACTCAGGTGATAACCATCTGTCTACACCACTTCATTTCGCGAAGTGTGTCTCGTTTATACGTTGAATTCCGTTAAACAAGTGCTCCTACCAAATTTGGATTGCTCACTCGAGGGGTTTACCGCGTTCCACCTTTTATATTTCTATAAAAGCTACGTCACTGTGGCACTTTCAAATTACTCTATCCATATCGAAAGACTTAGGATATTTCATTGCCGTCAAATTAATGCCTTGATTTATTGTTTCATCAAGCACGAACACTACAATCATCTCAGACTGTGTGAGCATGGACTTTCCTCTATATAATATAGCGATTACCCAAAATATCACTTTTAAAATTATAACATAGTCATTATTAGTAAGACAGTTAAACTTTTGTATTTAGTAATTATTTACCAAATACAGCTTTTTCTAAGTTTGAAATACGTTTTAAAATATCTACATTATTTGAAGATGTATTTGTTGTTGTATTATTCGAAGAAAAACTTTTATTGTCCTGAGGTCTTGATGTTGCTACACGTAGTCTTAATTCTTCTAATTCTTTTTTAAGTTTATGATTCTCTTCTGATAATTTTACAACTTCATTATTCATATCGGCCATTTTTTGATAATCAGCAATAATGTCATCTAAAAATGCATCTACTTCTTCTCTTCTATAGCCACGAGCCATCGTTTTTTCAAAATCTTTTTCATAAATATCTTTTGCTGATAATTTCAATGAAACATCTGACATTTTTTCCACCTCATTAGAAACTTTGATCTTCAGACCACTGTAAGTCATTGATGAATGCTGTTAATTCATCGAACGTCACAATATCACAAGTATAGTTTGTTTTATCCATAAAATCAACTAACATCTGCTTGAAGAACTTAGGACTTGCCTCTTGTTCCTCATCATAAATGAGCAATGTTTGATCCGAATGTTCAAGCATAAATTGATCTGCTTGTTTAAATTGAAAAGGACCCTGATACGACGTATGAAAAATACTATCAACATAATCTGCATGCTTAATTATGTTGGCATACTTACTTTGATTATGTTCATTCCACTTTTCTGTATGTCCTTGGAACGGTGTAATTACAGCAAACTTTAACGAATCATATGTTCGTTGTAATTCAATAACAACTTCTGCAGTCCATAATTCTATACCCATTTGCCCTTGTATTAACACCCATTCTAATCCTTCATCCAACAGTTGTTCAATTTTATGTTTTATAAATTGTTTTAAATAATGTACTTCAGGTGCGTCATCTTTAAAAATGTTTAATTCGAATGATTTGTAACCTGTTACATAAACTGTTTTAACCATCAGTACCCTCTTTTGTTACGCCATCTAATATATTTTGTAAATCATATTGAACACTTTTAAGCTTTTCTATAAATAACTTTCGACTTGTTCGCTTAAAATGACATTCGACAGAAAGTTGTTCAATGTTAGCAATCAGTAGCTCAAATTTCCTTGAATTCATATAAGGTACTTCTATAATAAATTCACGATGTAATTTGATCTCATTGAGCATGCTATCAATATGTTCAGTATATGGCTTTACAGTTTGGTAAAAATCATGATCTTGTTGTTGTGATTTCACATTTTCAAAATTTTGTTGCATGTTGTTAACTTCATAAATTAGTGATTCGACTAAATCATTCATGAGGACGCCTCCTACATTTTTAATTTATCACAATATACTGTATTCGTCATGTTTTAACACTCTATATAATTTGATTTAACTATTTTTTCAAATGTGTTATCTGTTAAATCAAGTAAATCTAAAAACTTCCTATATAAATACAAAATTTTATCGTGTATGTTGTTATACGATGAAAATACTTTTAATCTAATAAAATCATTTAAATCAAATACACCTCTGCTGATTAACAACACATACTTGTACTTGCCTCAAAAATAATAATTACTGATCATGATTTGACTTTTATAACAAAATTCAAAAATATTGTAATGAGTATTCATTTTTATAAGCAAAACTTTTCAATTAATTAAAATTGTGTGTAAAATTCCAACATTAACGGTAAATGTATTATAATATTATTGTGTTAATGCTGAAATCACGTTAAAATAAGCTTTGGTGTATTGTGTCTTTCGCATTTATACTAATTTAAGTTTGGTGTTTCACTATAATGTTGTGTATAATAAACAACGTTTACTACCAAACTTGTGTGGTGAAATTTATGAATTATCCAAATGGTAAACCATATCGTAAAAATAGTGCTATAGACGGAGGGAAAAAGACCGCTGCCTTTAGTAATATTGAGTATGGTGGACGTGGTATGTCACTTGAAAAAGATATCGAACATTCAAATACGTTTTATCTTAAAAGCGACATTGCAGTTATTCACAAAAAGCCTACGCCAGTACAAATAGTTAATGTCAACTATCCTAAGCGGAGTAAAGCTGTGATTAACGAAGCTTATTTTCGTACACCTTCAACAACTGATTACAACGGCGTTTATCAAGGTTATTATATTGATTTTGAAGCAAAGGAAACTAAAAACAAGACGTCCTTTCCTTTAAATAATATTCATGACCATCAAGTCGAACATATGAAAAATGCATATCAACAAAAAGGTATTGTGTTTTTAATGATTCGTTTTAAAACGCTAGATGAAGTTTATCTTTTACCCTATTCAAAATTCGAAGTATTTTGGAAGAGATATAAAGATAATATTAAAAAGTCTATAACAGTTGATGAAATACGAAAAAATGGTTACCATATTCCTTATCAGTATCAACCAAGATTAGACTATCTAAAAGCAGTTGATAAGTTGATATTAGATGAAAGTGAGGACCGCGTATGACGGAAAACAAAGGATCTTCTCAGCCTAAGAAAAATGGTAATAATGGTGGGAAATCCAACTCAAAAAAGAATAGAAATGTGAAGAGAACGATTATTAAGATTATTGGCTTCATGATTATTGCATTTTTCGTTGTTCTTTTACTAGGTATCTTATTGTTTGCTTATTATGCTTGGAAAGCACCTGCTTTTACCGAAGCTAAATTACAAGATCCGATTCCTGCAAAGATATATGACAAGAACGGAGAACTTGTTAAAACATTAGATAATGGCCAAAGACATGAGCATGTAAATTTAAAAGACGTGCCGAAATCAATGAAAGACGCAGTACTTGCAACTGAAGACAATCGTTTCTACGAACATGGCGCACTTGATTATAAACGTTTATTCGGTGCAATTGGTAAGAACTTGACTGGTGGATTTGGTTCTGAAGGTGCCTCAACATTAACACAACAAGTTGTTAAAGATGCATTTTTATCACAACATAAATCTATTGGACGTAAAGCTCAAGAAGCATACTTATCATATCGTTTAGAACAAGAGTATAGTAAAGATGATATCTTCCAAGTATATCTAAATAAAATTTACTATTCTGATGGCGTAACAGGTATTAAAGCTGCTGCTAAGTATTACTTTAATAAAGATTTAAAAGATTTAAACTTAGCGGAAGAAGCTTATTTAGCCGGTTTACCTCAGGTTCCAAACAACTATAATATTTATGATCATCCAAAAGCTGCTGAAGATCGTAAAAACACTGTTTTATACTTAATGCATTATCATAAACGCATTACAGATAAACAGTGGGAAGATGCTAAGAAAATCGATTTAAAAGCGAACTTAGTAAATCGTACTGCTGAAGAACGTCAAAACATTGATACAAATCAAGATTCTGAGTATAATTCATACGTTAACTTTGTAAAATCTGAATTAATGAATAATAAAGCATTCAAAGATGAAAATTTAGGTAATGTATTACAAAGTGGTATTAAAATTTATACAAACATGGATAAAGATGTTCAAAAAACATTACAAAATGATGTTGATAATGGTAGCTTCTACAAGAATAAAGACCAACAAGTTGGTGCAACGATTCTTGATAGTAAAACTGGTGGTTTAGTTGCTATATCTGGTGGACGTGATTTCAAAGACGTCGTTAACAGAAACCAAGCAACAGATCCTCACCCTACTGGTTCATCTTTAAAACCTTTCTTAGCGTATGGACCTGCCATTGAAAATATGAAATGGGCAACAAACCATGCGATTCAAGATGAATCTTCATATCAAGTTGATGGTTCTACATTTAGAAACTATGATACGAAGAGTCACGGTACTGTATCTATTTATGATGCTTTACGACAAAGTTTCAATATACCAGCTTTAAAAGCTTGGCAATCAGTTAAGCAAAATGCTGGTAATGATGCACCTAAGAAATTCGCTGCCAAACTTGGCTTAAACTACGAAGGCGATATTGGTCCATCTGAAGTACTTGGTGGTTCTGCTTCAGAATTCTCACCAACACAATTAGCATCAGCATTTGCTGCAATCGCTAACGGTGGTACTTATAACAACGCGCATTCAATTCAAAAAGTAGTTACTCGTGATGGTGAAACAATCGAATACGATCATACTAGCCATAAAGCGATGAGTGATTACACTGCATACATGTTAGCTGAGATGCTAAAAGGTACATTTAAACCATATGGTTCTGCATATGGCCATGGTGTATCTGGAGTAAATATGGGTGCTAAGACAGGTACTGGTACTTACGGTGCTGAAACTTATTCACAATATAATTTACCTGATAATGCAGCGAAAGACGTGTGGATTAACGGCTTTACACCTCAATACACTATGTCAGTGTGGATGGGCTTCAGTAAAGTTAAACAATATGGTGAAAACTCATTTGTGGGACATAGCCAACAAGAATATCCACAGTTCTTATATGAAAATGTGATGTCAAAAATTTCATCTAGAGATGGCGAAGACTTTAAACGTCCTAGCTCAGTAAGTGGTAGTATCCCATCAATCAATGTTTCTGGTAGTCAAGATAACAACACTACAAATCGTAGTACACACGGTGGTAGTGACACATCAGCAAACAGCAGTGGTACTGCACAATCAAATAACAATACTAGATCTCAACAATCTAGAAACAGCGGTGGATTAACAGGTATATTCAACTAATCCACACAACATAAAATCCTCAGTTATACCATATTTATGGCGTAGCTGAGGATTTTTTAGGTTCTTCATCTTTTATGGTGGGAAGGTAAAACTTCCTGCTTTTTTTATAAGTATTCATACGCTATTGCTATATTAGTAGAAACCTTAAAATCAGTCATTCACATACATTTTGAAACATCTAAATAGTTTTTCATATTCACATCTTTAGCTATTTAAAATTATTGACATTGCAAAAGTGGTTGTTCCCATTTTTAAAATTATGATTATTTTTCTCATAGTCATCTTAGACGCTGTTTTAAATTGAAATGTTTATCAATTCCCTGTGTACGTTAATCAGTGAAATATCAAGATGTTTGCAACATATTTTCACAATCATAGATATAAGAAATCCACCTACGATTCGAAATAGGTATCTTAAAGCATATCTCAAGATATCCATTATGATGTAGATGGACAGTTTTTATATTAAGACGTTGTAATGACACGACACCTAACATAAATACAAATATGTGTGCATGAATTAGTTTTATATATTTTCAACATTAGGAAATGATCAATCTTGTCTATACCTGCTTATTCTTTAACCTTGTTTGATAACTAGCATTCATTTTAATCAATTCAGTTTTAAAGGTCTTCATTTGTCGATAGCCCATAAAATGATATTTACGTTCAATCATATAATCATATCTTTCTTTAAAATTCATTGGCACAACAGGATATTGATTTAATTTATCAAAATCAATATTGCCAGTTATGTCATTAACCTGCTTAAAATAATCAATAATTTTACTATGGTATTCATCCAAGTAGGGCTTTGCTTCACTAGAACCTAATGTCTTATTTTTGGCAAATACATCAATCTCTTGTTCTAAATTATCAAATACCTCTTTTGTAATATTTGTCATGTTATCACGCTTCTTTCAAACTAGCTTTATAACGTTTTTGTCCTTCTCTACAATCTTCTAATAGTGGACAAATATCGCATTTAGGTTTTCGGGCTAAACAGTGGTATCTTCCAAAGAAAATGAGTTGATGATGGCTACTATTCCATCTATCTCTAGGTATGACAGAACATAAACGGTCTTCTACCTGTCTCACATTATCTTTCCAACGATTAATACCTAAGCGTTTAGAAACACGTTCTACATGCGTATCAACAGCTAATGAAGGTTCATCAAATGCTACACTCATGACTACATTAGCAGTTTTACGTCCTACACCTGCTAAACTTTCTAATTCCTTATGTGTTTGTGGTATTTCTCCATTAAATTGATCAATCAAAGATTGACAAAGTTTCTTAATATTCTTAGCTTTGTTACGATACAGACCGATAGAACGAATATCATTCATAAGTTCTTCATCACTGACTGCCAAATAATCTTCAGGCGTTTTGTATTTTTTAAACAGCTCAGTTGTTACTCTATTTACTAGAACGTCTGTACATTGCGCTGACAATAATACAGCAATAGTTAATTCGAACGGATTATCATGTTTTAATTCACATTCTGCATCCGGAAACATATTTGCTATAACATCAATCATTTCTAATGCTTTTTTCTTACTTACCATCAAGGTTCTCCCCGTTTAACCAATCAAATTTAGGTACCGTTTTAACTGTGTGCGTCATTTTCGGTTTATTAAATTTTTCTCTTATTTTTCTAGAATCGTCAATTGTTTTGACATTGTTTTTCTTCCAATTAAGTAAAATACGATCCATATATTTAAAGCTAAGTTTATTCAAACTATTCGCCTCGTCTAATGCCGCTTGTATAATTGCACTATCGTGTTTATCAACATCAATCCATTGATTTAACGTTTCTATTTCATATGGAGATAACGGCCTTGCAAATGTATCCTCTAAAAGTCTAAATAATTGTTTAAATTTTTCTTTACTATTTTGCTCTTTCGTTTCCATACTTTGTTGCTTCAATATATGACTTAATTTTTCGAAAAAAGGATCTAGATTCATATATTCGGTAAATCTACCTTCTTCATCTTTTTGAACTTGTAATTCTAGCAATTCACGTTGTATCAAATTTTGAATAACCATTGTAATATCGCGTGGTTGCATAGTTGAGCCCTTCTGAAGTAATTCAATTGAAGGCTGTTTATTTGATGTTTCGGAAGCATAAATCAATTTAAGCAAAATGACTAAATCTTGCTCATCTAAACCTAAGTCACTGTAATGGTCTAATAATTCTCTTCGTATCACTACAGGTCTTGCTTTTAATTGATATTTATCCATGTTCGTGCCCCCTTTTAAATTTAACCATTACTTAATAGTATAAATCATTTTCTTTAATTTTCGACTAAAATGCTTAATATATTTAACTAGTAGCAAACAAATTTTAAATAACAGTATTTTTTAACACTAGATTTTAACAATGAACTTTATTTATAATCAGATGAACTATTTATTTTCCAAATATAGTTACTAAACAAAAGTTTTTTCATGATTAATATAAGCCGTTATCAATCTTCATTTTCCAAGCATAAATCGCCCAGCTATTAATATAGGCTGGACGATTCTTTTTATTATCATAATATATATTTTAAGTAACGACCCTAAAACTTATGGATATAAACGGTTTAATAATCTTGGGAATGGCGCTGTTTCACGAACGTGTTCAACACCAGAAATCCATGCTACTGTACGTTCTAAACCTAAACCAAATCCACAGTGTGGCACACTACCATAACGACGTAAGTCTAAGTAGTAACTATATGCTTCTTCGTCTAATCCATGTTCTTTAACGCGTTGTTCTAACAATTCTAAGTCATCCACACGTTCAGATCCACCAATAATTTCACCGTATCCTTCAGGTGCAATTAAGTCTGCACATAATACAGTTTCTTCATTTTCAGGATTTGGTTGCATATAGAAAGGCTTAATTTTAGTTGGATAATTAGTAATAAACACCGGTAAATCATAATGATTAGCAATGGCTGTTTCATGTGGCGCACCAAAATCTTCGCCCCATTCAATATCATCAAAGCCTTCTGATTTTAAGAATTCAATTGCATCATCATATGAAATTCTAGGGAATGGTGTCGCAACTTTTTCAAGTTTTGATGTATCACGCTCTAAAATTTTCAACTCTAGTTTACAATTTTCTAAAACTGATTTTACAACATGTGTTACATATTGTTCTTGAATTTCTAAACTTTCAGCATGATTTATGAAAGCCATTTCCCCTTCAATCATCCAGAACTCGATCAAGTGTCTACGTGTTTTTGATTTTTCAGCTCTGAAAGTTGGACCAAATGAAAATACTTTTCCGTGTGCCATTGCTGCAGCTTCTAAGTATAACTGACCACTTTGAGATAAAAACGCATCTTGATCAAAGTATTTAGTATGGAATAATTCACTTGTACCTTCTGGCGCACTTGCTGTCAAAATTGGTGGATCAACCTTTGTAAATCCATCTTTGTTGAAAAATTCATACGTTGCACGAATAACTTCATTTCTAATTTTCATTACAGCATGTTGTTTTTTAGAACGTAACCATAAATGACGGTGATCCATTAAGAATTCTGTACCATGATTTTTAGGTGTAATCGGATAGTCATGCGCTTCTGAAATAACTTCAATTGATTTCACTTGCATTTCGTATCCTAAGTCAGAACGATTATCTTCTGTAATTGTGCCTGTAACGTATAGAGATGATTCTTGAGTAATTTCTTTCGCAAGTTTGAATACCTCTTCATCAACTTCTGATTTAACTACTACGCCTTGCATAAAGCCTGTTCCATCACGTAATTGTAAAAAGGCGATTTTACCACTTGAACGTTTATTTGTTAGCCAAGCACCAATTGTAACGTCTTGGTTTAAATGATCTTTCGCTTGTTTAATCGTTGTTTTCATAACCATTCTCCTATTTATTTTTTCGTTATACAATACTCATTCATTTTAACAAAATCCGCTTTCAAGTTCTAGAACTAGACTAAAAGATAACGTGTAAATGGTAATGATTTAAGCACAGATTTGAACATTAATTTATATTAAGACAATACAATCATCAGTTTCAGACAAAATATATAATAAAGCCTCAATATTATTAGTATGAAGGTTGTTTTTTGTGCTAACATTCAAGTTTAATTATAAAACTCAAATTTTGACGACCAAACAAAAATTCTTGTAACAGAACATAGCACATGTCATGTCACAAGAATTTTACTTTGTATTTCACTTTTTCTTTTTTTGAATTTGTCTTAATAATTTTCCAAACTGTTGAATGTCGCCTTTTTTCTGACGATAATTTTCAAGTGTTTGTTCAAAAAAGTTTTTATAATTACTGTTTATAAGTCGATCATCAAATGAAACTATTATGCCGCGATCATTTTCACTTCTAATTAATCTTCCAAGTCCTTGTCTAAAACGTGTAACTGCATCAGGTAATACATATTCCTTGAAAGTTGAAGTGAATTCAGAATCCATAAGCCAATATTTTGCATTATGCTTGTTCATAAACGGTAACTTCGCTATCATCACACATTTAATACCATTTGCTTGAAAATCAAAACCTTCAAAAAATGTTGACGTACCAAGCAGTATGGCCTTATCAAAATTATTAAACTGTTGTACTATTTTATAATTTTGGTTCTGCTGTTGTGTTAATACAACATAATCTTCAAATTCTGGCAATTCATTTAGCATATCTTGTACCATATGCATCATTTTATAACTCGTAAATAAGACTAAACATTTTGATGACGTTATAGTCGTATATTCAATAATATAGCTTACAATCGATGCTACATACTCATCTATATTTTTATATTGATAAGATGCTACATCACTCGGTATAAATACACTTGTATTTTTTGCACTTTGTAACGACGTGTTAACTTCAAATGTATTAAAGTGAACATCTTTGTTGAATAACTGTTTAAAAGCTTCAAACGAATGATTAAATTTTAAAGTACCAGATATAAAAATGAGTGATTTAAATTTTTCCAATACTTGTTTCGTTAATACATCTTTTACAGCGTAATCTTTCACATATAAACGTATTGTTGATTTTTGAGATAAATTTTTAATCGAAATGAAACTAGTATGTCCAGCTTTTAAACTTTGTTCGATATTTTTAAATTTATCTTTTAAATACAACAACTGTTTCCGTAATGATTTAACTGTTTTATGACTAATGCCATTGAATATTTCTAGCGTTTTATTTAACTTATCGATAATCGCATGTAAATCCTTCAAAATGTCTTTTGTTTCAAAAGTAAATACATTATGGAAGCGATGAATATCATCATCATAAACATCAGAATCATTGATAATCGTAAATATCGTTGAGAACAATTGCTCATTTAACTCATGAATCTCATTCATACTAGCCTTCAAGCCAAAAATATCAATTGGTGCAATATCTAATTTTTCCAAAATTCGCTGCTTTTCCAGTTGATCAATTGCCTTTAACAATTTTTCATTTTCGTTTTTACCAATCAAACCAAGCTGATATTTAATATCAGCATAACTCAACTCATTTGTCACTTGATTTAAGGCATAGTCTGGTAAGCGATGTGCTTCATCCACTATACAATCATCAAACAATTGATATATTGAATTTTCAACATCAGAATGAATTAAATGTGCATGATTTGTAATACCAATTTGAATGTTCTGTGCATTTCGCTTAATAAAATTATAATAATGAACATCGTGACGTGCCGGTACATATGTTTCAATTTTCTGGTCAAAATACATCTTTTGACCACCTTTTAAATTTAATTCCTGTATATCTCCGGACGGCGTCTCTGTAATCCAAATCAGCAATTGCATTTTCAAGATATTCACTTCGTAATTACTTGTGTCATCTTTTAAAATTTGACTAATAAGCCCCAATGAAATGTAATCACTTTTACTTTTAATCAATAGTGCATTAATTTTAAAATTCAACGCTTCATTCATTGCTGGAATATCTTTTTCTAACAATTGACTTTGCAGTAATTTAGTATTGGTAGAAATCATGACATGCTTCCCAGTTTCAATATTATACATCAAGGCCGCAAGTAAATATGCTAATGATTTACCACTGCCTAGTGATGCTTCAATCATTGCTTTTTCACTATGCATGAGCTGATCTAATATAGTTTCCGCTAAATATAATTGTTGCGGTCGATATGTTAAGCCAAGTTGATCTACAGCTTTGCTATATAAAGACTTCAAGCTGCCATTATAATTTGTTGTCGGCTTTTTAAAATCAACTTGCTTACGATAGATAATCTGTTCGAACTTTTCGTACGATTTATCCAATGGCTTTGCATCATATTGCCTAACCATCTCAAAGAAAATATCATACAAATCGTATTTCAACTGTTTACTTAAATAATATAATTGCTTCAAAGTATCTAACGGTAACTTTTCAAATTTTTCAAAAGCTAATATCATCAATTTAGCAGTAGTAGCGGCATCTTCGTCAGCTCGATGGGCATTTGCTAAGGTAATACCATGTGCCTCTGCTAATTCACTTAATTGATAGCTTTTATCTGTAGGAAAAGCTATTTTAAAGATTTCTAGTGTATCTATAACTTTTTTGGGACGATATTGAATATTACAATCTTTAAATGCCTTTTTAATAAAATTCAAATCAAAATCTACATTATGAGCTACAAAAATGCAATCTTTTATCTTATCGTAGATTTCTTGTGCAACTTGATTAAAATATGGCGCTTGTTGTAGCATATTTTCTTCAATGGATGTTAACGCTTGAATGAACGGCGGAATCTCTAAATTTGTTCTAATCATAGAATGATATGTATCAATAATTTGGTTATTGCGCACAAACGTTATACCAATTTGAATGATATCGTCAAAATCTAATTGGTTGCCTGTTGTTTCCAAATCCACAACGGCATAGGTTGCCATACCCATAGCTATCTCTCCTTGCTTTAGTGTTAAAAATCTATATCTGCACTAATTAAACGGTGTGATTCACCCGCTTCATCTCTAACAATTAGATAGCCATCGTAATCTAAATCAATTGCTTGTCCTTTAAACTGTTTATCATTTTCTGTAAATAGCAACGTTCTATTCCAAATATTAGAAGCTGCAATATATTCTTCACGAATTTCAGAAAAAGGTAACGTTAAAAATTGATTATATCTTTTTTCAATTTCTTGAAGTAATCTCTCTAAAAATTGATATCTATCTAATTTATTTTTATCATGTAAT